>CAYYPB010000602.1:0-1524 GCA_964473405.1 uncultured Planctomycetaceae bacterium | reverse complement strand
CATAGCCCGACCTGCTTCGAACACCCCATGCCGACATGTCAATCGACTACGAAGCAACGGCTCCGAGCGCCTCGTCGATACATGCCACGAGGAAGTCGGCGTCGTCCGCTGTCAGGCACATCGGCGGCTTGATTCGGAGGACGTTGCCGTAGAAGCCGCCTTTGCCTAGGAGCAAGCCGCGGGAGCGGGCTTCTTCCAGAATCTGAGCGGCCTCGGCTTTGGCGGGCTCTTTGGTTTGGCGGTCTTTGACCAACTCGACACCGAGCATCAGCCCCATGCCGCGGACCTCACCGATGAGCTTGTGCCGATCCATCAGGGCTTCGAGGCCCGCCTTGAGTCGAGTGCCAACCGTTAAGGCATTCTCCTGGATGCCCTCCGACTCGATGACGTCGAGCGTGGCCAGCCCCTGCGTTGCCTGCACCGGGTTGCCGCCGAATGTGTTGAAGTGGAGCTTGCCGACCAGGGCCTTGGCGATGTCCGGCCGCGTCGTGACCGCGCCCAAGCCCATGCCATTGCCGATGCCCTTGGCCATGCTGACGATGTCGGGCACGACGTCGAAGTTCTCGAAGCCCCAATACTTGGTGCCTGTTCGGCCGAAGCCGGTTTGGACCTCGTCGGCGATGCACAGCCCGCCGGCCTTGCGGACCTCTTCGTAGGCGATCTGAAAATACTCCTTCGGCGGCACGACGGTTCCGCCAACGCCCATGATCGGCTCGGCGATGAACGCGGCGACTCGGCCCGACGTGGAATACTTGATGAGTTCGCCGATGTCGCGGGCACACTTCATGTCGCACGACGGATACGTCAGCCCCATCGGGCACCGATAGCAGTAGCCCGGCATCCCGTGATGCACGCCGAAGGCGTTGGGCGTCGCGTACTTCCAGGTCGAATGTCCCGTGACGCCCATCATCGTTTGCGAGCCGCCGTGGTAGCCGTTGCGAAGCGAGATGATATCGAACTGGCCGGTGTGCATTCGGGCAGTCAGCAGCGCCAGGTCGTTGGCCTCGCTGCCGCTGTTGGTGAAGTAGGTGACCTTGAGATCGCCCGGCAATGTGCCGGCGAGTTTCTTGGCGTATTGGCCGACGGTCGGGTGGACGTAGATGGTCGTCGTATGTTGGAGCCGACCGTTCTGCTCGCGGACGCGCTCGACGATCTTGGGGTGGCAGTGGCCGACGGAGACGGTCACGATCCCGGCGAAGGCGTCGAGGTATCGCGTTCCCTTCTCGTCCCAGAGGTACTGCATACTCCCCTCGACGATCAGTAGTGGGTCTTTGTAGTACCGCAACAGGGCCGGCGTGAGGTACTCTTCGCGCAGGGCCAACGACTCGGCGGCGGAGGGGCCGTCGTACGGCTGGGGGCGATGGTCGCAGACCGGCAGGGACAGATTCTTGGGTGTTGCGGGCATGGCTTCGTCCTTTCAATGTTCAACCCGCCATTGTACCGATTCGGGCCCTGCGCGTCAAAACACCGTCTGTGAATACAGGCAGCTCAAAAGCACACACCACAAAACGCAATGCCCTGACC
>CAYYPB010000601.1:0-1559 GCA_964473405.1 uncultured Planctomycetaceae bacterium | reverse complement strand
TCGCGCGCGCGTGCGCCCGCCTTGTGACCGCATCTCTCGCGCGCGCCTGCCAGCGGCGGTCGAGGTGGGGGATCACGCCCTCGAAGTGACTGCCGACCTCCGCCTCGTCCTCCGGCGTCGTCCCCGACAGAAGGATGCCGCGAAGACGCTCGGGGATCGACTCGAACGGCGTCGCCGGCGAAACGGAAAACCGATCACAGAACGCCTGGATGATCTTCGCATAGGTCGCCGCCATCTTGGGACCGCTCTGTCGCCATGCGGCAATCGCGCCGCGATCTAACGGCAGCTTGGGATCCTGCACGACCAAGTCCGCGTCGAAGTCCATCACCGTGCCGAGCCCGTCGCACTGCTCGCACGCCCCTTGCGGCGCGTTGAACGAGAACAGCCGCGGCTGCAAGTCCGGCAACGAAACATCACAGCGAATGCACGCGTACCGCTCGCTGAAGACCTCATCCTGCCAGGCGTCGGACCGCTCCGACTTCGGCGACTGATGTGTCACTGTCACGAGGCCGTCGGTGAGCCGCAGGGCCGTCTCGATGGACTCGCTCGCCCTCGTTCGCAGGTCGGGCTTCATCACGAGTCGATCGACCACGACGTCGACCGTGTGTTTCTTCTTCGCGCCGAGCGAGGGGGCGTTCTTGACCTCGTGAATCTCGCCGTCCATGCGGACGCGCACGAACCCCTCGCGAAGAACGCGCTTGAAGACCGCCTTGTGTTCGCCCTTGCGCCCGCGAATCAACGGGGCCAAGATCATCACCCGCGACTGATCCGGCAACGCCAGCACACGATCGACAATCTGCGTCACCGTCTGGCGATGCACAACCTCTCCACATCGCGGGCAGTGCGGTGTCCCCACACGGGCGAACAGCAGCCGCAGGAAGTCGTACACCTCCGTCGTCGTCGACACGGTCGAACGCGGGTTGCTCCGGCCGGACTGCTGCGCGATGGCGATCGTCGGCGGCAGACCCGTGATCTGATCGACGTCCGGCTTGGTCATCTGCCCTAGAAACTGCCGGGCATAAGCCGAAAGCGACTCGACGTACTTCCGCTGCCCCTCGGCATAGAGCGTGTCGAAGGCCAGGCTGCTCTTGCCCGATCCGCTGAGGCCCGTGATGACGACGAGCTTGTCGCGAGGGATGTCCAGGGAGATATCCCCCAAGTTATGCGTGCGGGCTCCGTGGATGCTGATTCGCGTCGCGCTGGCGTCGGACATCGGTGCGGGGGCTCCCTGTCGGCAATCGCCGATTCACGTCTGCGGCCCAGAATCGGCGCGTGCCGTGAGTTGAGCATCCTAAGCCGGTTCGTCGAAAGAGCGAACGGTCCGCGCGACCTGCCCTTCCAGTCCAGGCTAGGGCAATCGCATTCTCGCCGATGTGCCGTATCGCCAGATCATCGACCGTTCCCATAGCCCCCGGGTTCGCCGAGGGTCGATCCGCCCACGGCCCCCTCGGCGTGCGAGGATCGGCCGGTCTCAGCCATCTTGGGCGGAAGAAATTCGAGAACAGACTAGTGCTCCGCCGCACGTAATTTGATGGCCGCCGATGCTACTTCTGGCCGAT
>CAYYPB010000600.1:0-1560 GCA_964473405.1 uncultured Planctomycetaceae bacterium | reverse complement strand
GCCCGACCTCTCGGTCCTGTGCGACCTATTCTGACCACAGGGCGGCACCGGAAGGGGACGGCTTGACGGGCGTCAACTCGATCGCGGCTCGCCTGCCCCCGCAGAGGTTGACGGGTGTCAAGTGCGTCCACCCTACCTGCTCGTTGTCGCCGCCTCCACCGTCGCCACGATGCCCGCCCGGACCGCCGGAGAGAGCGACGGCCAAGCCCGGACGATCCGGGCCAAATCGGGGTCCATCGGGGCAGGATTCTTCGGACACCGTGTATCAGTTGCACCGGATTCCGCAGCGCTGACACCGCAGGTCTTTTGGACGGTTTGACGTAAGTCCCCGTCGCCACAATGGGTTACGTCGTGGTCCGCCGCAGGGTGTTCAAGTCCTGTAACGCCCAGTCGGTTGTCTATATTCGAGGGGCACGTAGCTGCAATGTTCTGCGAGGGTGCCCCATCCCCTCGGGGGTTGGGGGACGGAATCGACCGCCGATGCTCCATGTCCGTTACCCGTTGCTCTGCAGGCAACTCGGGTTTCCAGCCCTTGCAAGGGGCGGGGCGCCGGCAGCCTGCGCCGGAATGAACCATTACACATCGTCCCGCGCGACCTGCTCGGCCACCAGCGTCAGGCGTTCCGCCGTTTCGCCGATCGGAGCGTCAAGGCTGACGTAGCGGTCGAGCACGTCCAGACAACGGTCGGCGCCGGGGCCGGTTGTGCCGACGAGGGCGACGCACGGAACGCCGACGGCCTTGGCGAGCCGTCCGACCGCGCCGACGACCTTGCCCATCCGAGATTGACCATCCAGACAACCTTCGCCGGTCAGTACGAGGTCGGCCCCGGCGATGCGACCGGGCAGGCCGTTCGCTTCACAAAGCACGTCCACACCCGGAACAAGGTCGGCCGTCAGGAGGGCCAGCAGCGGCAGGGCGACGGCGCCGGCCGCGCCGGTGCCAGGCTCGGAGCGGACCGACCGGCCGGCGATGGGTTCGAGCAGATCGGCCCAGTGCTCGAGGCCGTCGGCAAGGCAACGGACGGCGCTCGCGTCGGCGCCCTTCTGTGGGCCAAAAACGGCCGCGGCGCCGTTCGGCCCACAGGCCGGATTGAGCACATCGTGAGCCACCGTGAATGACACGGCGTCGAGACCGGGTGGGGGATTGTTCCAGGCGATCTCCGCGATGTCGAGAAGCTGACCGCCCGCAATGCCCGGGGGGATCACGCGGCCCGCGCGATCGTGAAGCGCGAGGCCCAACGCCTGCATCATTCCCGCACCGCCGTCGACCGTCGCGCTGCCGCCGACCGTGAGAATGACCGTCTCGATCTCGGCTTCGCACACGACTCGGAGAATCTCGCCGACCCCATACGTCGTAGTGACAAGCGGGTCTCGCTTGTCGTCCGGCACGAGACCGTATCCGGCCGCCTTCGCCAGCTCGACCACGGCCGTCGCGGCCTGATCGATCAGCCCGACCGTCGCAGTGACGACGTCGCCGAGCGGTCCGTGCGTGGCGACCCGCCGGCCGTTGCCGCGCGCCCGCGCCCACCGACCCGCCAGCGCGTGCGCTGCCGCGTGCGAC
>CAYYPB010000599.1:0-1582 GCA_964473405.1 uncultured Planctomycetaceae bacterium | reverse complement strand
ATCGCCTGGGCGTGCGCGCGCGGCGGGCGGGCGTCGCCGGCGGGGCGGTGGCGGCGGCCGGCCAGGGTGTACCGCGACGAGAGGGCCGTGCCGGCGAGGGCTCGGTCGATCGTGCGATAGTCGTTGAGCCCATAGGCGAGCAGGCGGTCGTCGATACGGTCGTAGGGGACGAGCCCGCCGCGATGCCGGAGGGAGGCTTCGTCTTCGAGGGTGTAGAGGGCATGGGGGATTGCCGCGTCGGGCACGCCGCCCAGCAGCGTGCGGCGAACGACGTCGATGTCGTGGAGAAACGGGATCGGGGCGACACCGCCGGCGCGATAGCTGGTGAGGTTGGCCGTGCGATTGGCGGTTGTGGGGGGCAGCCAATCGCTGCGATGGGCGACGGCATCGAGGTAGAACTCGGTGGCGCGGCGGCCGCGGCGCTGGAGGTCGGACGACGTTGTGTAGGCCGTGCCGATCTCGTGGTACGAGGTGATATTTGATGGCATGAGCAAAGCCGAGTCGACGTTGACGTTCGCCATGGCCCCGTGGTCGACGATGCGAATGACGGCGTAAAGCTGCTTGGGCCGATTGGGGTCGGACTCGTCGAGTTGGAGGACGAAGCTGATCGGCGAGTCGGGCGTGCCGTTGCCGTCGGCGTCGTAGAGGTCGATCACCCCGTCGCGGTTCGTGTCGAAGTAGGGGAACCTCGGCACAGTCCTGCCGGGGATGTTTGTGAGCGGCAGCGCAAGGGAAAGCGGCCCCTGATGGCCCACATGGCGCCAGCCCTCGCGGGCCTCGCGAATCGTGACGTTGGTCGTCGAACCGGGAATAAGCGAACCGACGAATCCCATCGGCGGCGTCTGGATGACCGGCACGTCAGACAGGCTCGAAGCGTCATAGCGAACGATGTCCGGGCTGCCGGGAACCACCGGCGTACGCGAGTTCTGCGCCCAGATGAACGGGTTGATCATCTCATTGATCGGGTCGTTGATCGGCTTGAGAAGGTCGCTACCCAGGTAGGACACGTTGTCCCAGGCGAACACGTCCTGCTCCACGACGGGCGGATTGTTGACGAGCCGGTTGCCCAGGCGATAGGGCATCGTCGAGCCGAGCCAACGATCCCACTCGCCCCCGTCGAAGGGTTCGTTGTTCTCTCGCAGACCGAGCCGATTGGGCGCGAACAGGTTCGTCGGATCGGGGGGTGTGTCGTCGGCCAAGGGCCGATCATTGCCGGCAGACGGCTCGCCCCAGATGTCGCGATGGAGCCTCTCTTGCACGGTGCGAACGACGCCGTCCATCAGCACGCGGTGGGACACCGCCGCCGACTCGATCGTGACGCGCTTGTGCTCGCCGTGGGTGGTGACCACCAGGGCCAGGCCCACGAGGGCGAGCAAGGTGAGAACGCCCAGCACGAAGACCATGACCGTCCCCCGACGGCCGTAGGCAAGCTGTGGCACAGGCATCCCGCTTGTGGTCTCCCTAAGCTGTGGCATAGGCGTCCCGCCTGTGGTCCCCCCGATCTGTGGCACAGGCGTCCCGTCTGTGGTCCCCCCGATCTGTGGCACAGGCGTCCCGCCTGTGGTCCCACCGATCTGTGGCA
>CAYYPB010000598.1:0-1585 GCA_964473405.1 uncultured Planctomycetaceae bacterium | reverse complement strand
GCCAGCCGTAGGCTTTGGTGGCGCTGTGCGAGTGACTTGGTGCAACCGCCCTAAAAAGAGGACCGGCAGACGAAGCGAGAAAGAACAACGTACAAAGACGCGATCAAACCCCTGCTTCGCCGCCGGCCGCTCCCACTCCTCCCCCTATGTTTCATGACAATTGGCTAGATCGGAGCGTTGCCTCGCTGCTAGAGCGCACGCACGCCGTGGGACGCAGCCTCTAGAGAGCAAGCTGGACAGCGAAATCGCCCCACCTATCCGAACTCGACGGTCGCAGACCGCGACCGCACCGTCCGAACGTCATACACCATCTTTACCAAGGCGGCATGCGCCGTGTCGAGGTTTCGGCCCCATTCGGATGCCGGGCGAAAAGAAAGGGCCTACCCCGTGAAAGCCGATGCCAGTGCGGTATCGAGGTTGGTCGCGGCCGACTGCCATGCGAATCTTGCGACGAGCGAGCGAAGCTCCGCGGCGGTAAGGGGAATCGCCTCGCTACGATGCAAGCGGGCCGCCTGCGATTCGAGGCAACTCGCAAGCTCCGTGAGACTGCCGTCGTAAAAGCAGTGTTCCGCGACGATCTCGCACATGCCGGCTCCCTCTGTCGACGCGTCTGGCGCTACGAGCCCCATCACTTCCGGATACGCCAAGCGGCGAGGCAATACGGGGAACGCCCCGGCCGCCACGGCCTCGATGATCCCGATACCGAAGAACTCATGTATCGCCGTAGATACGACGACATCCGCATCGAGCAGCGCTGCGGCGTAATCCTCGCCCGATGGCTGATGGCCCCATCGGTCAATGTGATCGCCGAATCGTCTCCTCGCCGCGTCGAAGACAGCCGGCTGATCTTCGAATTGTTGGCCGATCACGCTGAGGCGAAAATCCACGCCGCGCGCTGCGAGGATCGCTATCGCCTCGAAGAAGGCCTCGGGGTTCTTGTCGTGTTCCCAGCGGGCCGCCCAGAGGATGCGCAACGGCCCGGGCCGGCGAGGGCCGCGGGACGGCGGCGGCGGAGCGATACCCGGATAATAGACATACGACTTTTCTAGGATGCGATGCACGACGTCGAATGGGGCATAATCCGGCATCCTTTTCAGGAAGCACGGAATCGCTCCGATGAACTCGTCCCTGTGGAATGCGGAGTTGAACCACACCTGCGTCGCCGCCTCGGCCGTCGTGATGTTGGTAAAGGCAAAGTGCAGATCGCGCTGGTGTTCGTCGCGTACGGGGTAGGTCAACTGGTTCTCGTGGAAGTAGACCACGACGGGAACCTCGCGGAGATGCTTGGGGGCCAGGCCGAGAAACTCCGCCAGATTCAGCATGTCGGAACAGAACAGCACGTCCCATCGCAGGCCCGACTCGATCTGTTCGATGGCTCGTCTGGCGAACGTGATCGGTGCGTGGCGCATCCGCCATTTCCACTTGCGGGCGGGCAGTCCCATCACCGTCCACTGATGCCGACTGTGGGCCATCCAGCCATCGAGAAAGGCTCGATGGCTGCCGCCGTAGAACGGCTCCGGCGGCACGGCGCGGGGGGGGCGTGGGGTCTTCCCCCCATACACCGCGCCATTTGGAAGGCGGGCGG
>CAYYPB010000597.1:0-1586 GCA_964473405.1 uncultured Planctomycetaceae bacterium | reverse complement strand
CGCGGTATCACCATCCGGTTGTAACCGCAGCACGTACATCTCACGGTGCGGACCGGTACGTCGTGGTTTCTCATGCTTCCCTCTCAATCCATGTGGTCCTGGCAGACGAACCGGCCCTGGTTGTCCACTCCGACAATTGGTGCGCCGCATCGGGCGCACTGCTCGTCTGGCTTCACGGCCATCGTCCATCGCTGCGGCCGAGTCTTCGGCACCTTCACGAACATCTGCGTGTTCCGGGTCAGGGCCTTGCGTACCGTCTCATAGCTGTGGGACGTGGCCTCCGCAAGCTCCGCGACCGCCATCGGCTCCTCGCGCAAGAGACGGTAGATCTGCTCCCGCAACGGCCGTGATGCCTGGCTCTCAACCTCCTCATATTCTCCTCCGCGGGCTTGCCGGACGCCGGCGAGCCCGAAGTCATCGAACGTCAATGAGAGAACATCTTGCGACTTCGCTGCCGTGTCATTCGACTTGATCATCTCCAGGCCGATGCCGAGAGTCTGGTCACGGCGCTCGCTGGTCACCCGAACCTCGATATCTACGCCGGCTCGAAACATTACAGAACCGAATTCGTGGGTCTCGTCTCCGCGAGGCGAATGACCAATGGCGACCCACGTCGGGCAGATAGACGTGAGGGCGTCGATGATGCGGTTGGCGACGTCATCGTCTCCGAGCTTTCCCATGCCGGCCCGGCTCAGGGAGTCGAGCATGATGACGCCGATGCCATGCTGGCGGACGTAGTCGGCGCAGATCTCAATGATGCTGTTCAGCGGCCGCCCGCGGGCATGAATGGCGTGGAGAGGGCGCGCCGGGGCTAGGCCGAGGGCCATGTTGACTCGCCTCAGCCGTTGCTGGAACCGGAGCTCTGATCGCTCGAGGTTCAGGAAGAGAACGGGCACCTGCTCATCGATCGGCCACAAGCGGTCGACGCCGGCGTCGATACTGACTGCCCATAGCAAGGTCACCCATGTCTTCCCCTTGCCCGGTGGGCCGAAGGCGAGCGTGCCGCCCTCGGACAGAATGTACGGGCGGAGCACAAAGGGTATCTCGAGGTCGATGTCCGCCCCGGCCGTCGGGCCGATGGCAATGGACGTCAGCGAGGCTTCCCAGAGGCCGTAGCACCAGCGGTCCATGTCCCGTTTCAACTCTGCGAGGTCATAGCTGTCGGCGAGCTGCGGCCCGAAGTTCTCATGAGCGGACCGTGCCAGCCGGCCGCGGTCCTCGTCTCGCTGCACGTTGATCTGTGAGTAGGCCATGATCAGCCGGCCGGCGGCAATCTCGACAACCGCCTGGACGCTACGGCCGCGGTGGATCGAACGGGCCGTGAACATCACGTTGCCGAACTTGGTGTGGCGGTGGGCTGAGACGGTGCCGTCGGGGCTCACTTCATAGGGGCTGAGGACGTCGGCGTCGGGCCACTTGAACTCTGAGAGATCCCGCCCCGCAGCCAGGAAGTCGGCGACGTCGCCGCTCTCGGGCATACGGGGCGGTTCCCAGACCACGACACGCCGGGCTACTTCGCGCAGCGCATCTCTCACTGCACGAGCATGGGTCCGCCCAGGCGAATCGTTGTCGGCCCACACGATGAC
>CAYYPB010000596.1:0-1620 GCA_964473405.1 uncultured Planctomycetaceae bacterium | reverse complement strand
TCAGCCGGTTCTCGGCATTGTACACATAGTCGAACGTGTTGTCCTGGATGAGATTCCCGTCGTCATCATAGACAAACGACTCCGTCGCCGTGATCGTACCATCGCAGAGGTCGAGATAGCCGTTGGCCTATCCGCCGGGCGGGCGGTTGCGATTGTGGCTCTGTTCTATGCCGCCCGGGTTTCTTCGTGCTCAGGCCCGGGGTGTTGCTCGGAACAGGTCGTAGGCCAGGTGCCGCTTTCGGAGGAAATGCTCGATGAGTGCCAGCAGGGCGGCGCGGCCTCGGAAGCCCTTTGATGCGCGCCAACCGCGGCGCTTGACCTCTTCGAGACCGTCGGCGAGTGATCTGGCGATTGGGGCCGAGGCGTCTTCGTGGGTCGCCAACTCGAAGCCGTTGCGCTCGAAGGCGGCGCGATAGTCCTCGCAGCCCCACAAATAGATGTTCGTATTGAATTGGCTCGGCAGACCGTTGAGCATCATCAGCGGAGCGAACAGGTACTTACGCGTCGTCGTGATGTCGCCCAGGCAAAGCGTGCCGGTCGGCTTGAGCACTCGGCGGCACTCGCTCAGGAACGCGTCCTTGTCGGCATAGTGAAGAGCCGATTCGAGATTGAACAGAACGTCCACACTGCCATCGGCGACGGGCAGCTTGTGGGCGTCGCCTTGGATGAAGACGGGCCGCTGCGACTCACCGTTCCATTGCCGGTCGGCCGCACGCACGCTGAAGCCCAGATACTCCAGGCCGATGATGCGGCCCGGGTGGTATCGATGGTGGATCCAACCGGCCGGGCCACCGATGCCGCTGCCGACATCGAGGACCGTCGCGACGGCGTCGATCGGCGTATCCCCCAACAGCCGCCAGACGAGGCTTTGCTGGTTCTCGTCGAAGAGCCCGACGCCGGGGCGATCCGCATAGCCGCAGTTGTACGCGGCCAGACCGTGGGCCTGGGTCAGCCGCCAATTGGGGCGGTAGTGCGCATCCATCGTGCGTTGTGACATCGCGGCGTCCGTTCCCTACCGAGTTCCGTTCGAGGTTCTGTCGGGCGGCCCGTGCCGCTGCCTCCCGGTGCGGGCGTATTCTATCGTCTACTTCCTCGTCGGCCAGCAGCGTGGCCACACCTTGACAGACCTGCGGCCGCGATGGATGTTGAGGGCACAGGCGCCGGAGCGGCCAGGGGTGCGAAGCATGCCAAGACCGGATATGTCGGTTCAGATCGGGCCCGTACGGCTGAAAAACCCCGTGCTGATGGCGTCGGGCACCTGCGGCTATGGGCCGGAATATGGTCCCTACATGGACCTGGGGCGGCTCGGGGCCATCACGACCAAGAGCATCACGCCCGATCCGCGCGAGGGCAACGCGGCCCCGCGCGTCGTGGAGACGCCCTGCGGCATGCTCAATGCCATCGGCCTGGCCAACGTGGGGTTGGAACGATTCCTCGCCGAGAAGGCAGCGCCGGCGCTGGCGATCGGGACGCCCATCTTCGTCAACGTGGCGGGGCATTGCATCGAGGACTATGTCCGCGTCTGTGCGGCGATCGAGGGGCACGGCGGGGTCGCCGGCGTCGAGCTTGACGGCTCCTGCCCCGACGCGGGCCGCCGGGTGACGCTTGGTGCCGATGTCG
>CAYYPB010000595.1:0-1630 GCA_964473405.1 uncultured Planctomycetaceae bacterium | reverse complement strand
CTTGGGTGAAAGGCGATCCCTTACGGTCGCGGCTCTGATCGTGGAGCGCATGCCCTTCCACGGCGAGGGGCCCTCGGCTTGGGTGAAAGGCGATCCCTTACGGTCGCGGCTCTGATCGTGGTTCCGATCGCGGCGGGTGGCGGGCAGCGAGCACTTTTTTGGCGGAACCATGATCGAGATCGTCATAGAACGGCCGCGAACCGAGGTACACCGGGCGATTGTGCAGTTCGTCGCCCAACGGTCCTATCGCATGACGAACCCTTGGTGGACAGAGGGCCTGCGCATCGAGGCTCCGCAATGGGCCGAACGGCGGCTCGGCAGCGAGGGCGTCGCCGATCCGTTCGACGGCGTCATCCGAAGCTCCCGCGAGAAGACCTGGTGGGCGACGCTGCTCGATCTCCCGCAGGTGCCGCGGATCGAGCTGGATATCAAACGCAGTCGCGGATGCAGCGTCGTCAAGGTCAAGATCAGCGACCACTCGGACAGCACGAAACTCGCCGCCGAGTTGCAGGCCTACCTGTTGGATGCGCGGGCCTACAATGTGAGCGGCTTGGCGGCTTGTACGGCGTGCGGTGCGTCGGTCTCGAACATCGTCGCACGGTATTGTGGTCGTTGCGGTCGGGAACTGGTCGCCACGAAGAAGGCGGACGCCTCGCCGGCAACGTCGAACGCCACGGTGATCGAGAGGGTGTATGCGGCGACACGGCCCGAACGGCCGTCGGCCCAGGCGGAGGCGATGCCCCGAGCTTCGAGCGAGCCTGAACCCGTGGCTTCCTCGCCAGCGCCCGCAGGGCCCGTCGAGGTTGTCGAGCCCATCGAGACGCCCGAGGTTTCTTCGGAGCCGGGCGCGGACACTGTCTCTGTCGCGCCGCCCGATGTGATCGAGGCAGGCCGAGATTCTCTGGATGCCAACGTGCCGGCGGTGGATACACCGGTTGCGGCCGATGTCGCGAACGTGGAGACCGATCCGTTGCCGGTCGACGAACCTGCTACCGAGGCGATGGCCGAGGCCGAGGATGACCCGGAACCGCCGCAGCGAGCACTCGCGGAGGACTAGCCATGAACGAAAGACAACGTTTGACGCGCTCGCGCACGAATCGCATGCTCGGTGGCGTCGTGGGAGGGTTGGCCGAGTACCTGGGCATCGATCCATCGTTGGCTCGCGTCCTGTACGTCGTGATTTCGATCGCCTCGGCGGCGTTTCCGGGGATGCTCGTTTATTTGATCTGCTGGATGGTTGTGCCAGAGGAAGAGTAGAGGAGTAGTAGAGAAATTGAGAATGTAGAATTGAGAATTGAGAAAGATGGGATGTTGAGCCGGCCTGGTTTGCCGTGGACGCTCGTGACGCCGCCGCCTCTTCCTTTCTAAATTCTCAATTCTACATTCTCAATTCCCCAGGAGTTTCACTATGAGTTTATTCAAATCCGCCGAAGAACGCCGCATCGAACGCGACATCAAGATCCGCCAGGGCATTCGCCGCATCGAGAAATCGGTCGCCGAGCAGAACAAGTTTACCGACGAGTTCATCAAGAACGCTCGGCGAGCGAAGGAGATCGGCGACGAGGGGCAGTACGTCTTCATTCGCAACTCGCTCAAGACAACGGCGATGGTGAATAAGATGACGGCCATC
>CAYYPB010000594.1:0-1632 GCA_964473405.1 uncultured Planctomycetaceae bacterium | reverse complement strand
CGGCGTGTGACGGCCACTCCTGTGGCACCGGCGTCCCGCCGGCGGGAGAACACCGGCGGGTCGCCGGTGCCGCAGACTGCTTTTCTACTTTCCGCGCAGGCCACCACGTCGCCGAGCGGCGGGCCTTCGGCAGGCCATCGTGCAGGAACGCCATCTCCAAATCGCCGACGACGTGATCGTCATGACGCACGACGAGCCGGCCGGTGTCCGTGAACTCGCCAATCACCGTCGCCTCGACATCCTCGCCCCGGGCAAGCGCCAAGAATGCCTCGACGTTCTCGGGCGGAACGGCCATGACCATCCGCTCTTGAGCTTCCGAAATCCATATCTCGGGGTAGCGCAGACCCGCGTACTTGAGCGGCACGCGATCTAGGTGGACGTCGACGCCGCAAGCCTCGCCCATCTCGCCAATGGCCGAGGACAGGCCACCCGCCCCGCAGTCGGTCAGGCCGGACATCAAACAGTCCGCAGCGTCCCCATGTCCCGACCGGCCGCCACCTCGTGCCTGGAGAATGACGTCTAGAACCTTCTTCTCCTCGATTGCGTTTCCGATCTGCACGGCGTGGGCGAACTCATCTTCGTGGGTGTCTGTCAGTCCGGCACTGCTGAAGGTCGCACCGTGAATCCCGTCTCGACCTGTTCGGCCGCCAAGGAGAACGATGGCATCGCCGGGCCGTGCAGCCTTCTCGAGACGATTGCGCGGGATGAGGCCCACGCAGCCGCAATAGACCAGCGGGTTGCCGAGGTATCGCGGATCGAACTGCACGGCCCCGTTGACCGTGGGGATCCCCATGCGATTGCCATAGTCTCGCACCCCGGCGGTGATGCCCTTGAGTACGGCTTTGGGATGAATGATGCCCTTGGGCACGCGGTCGATGGGCCAATCGGGCGGCGCAACGCAGAAGACGTCGGTATTGGCGACAGGCTTGGCCCCCAGCCCACAGCCGAGGATGTCGCGGACGACTCCGCCGGTACCGGTTGCGGCCCCGCCGTAGGGTTCGATGGCTGAGGGGTGGTTGTGGGTTTCGACCTTGAATGCGATGCCATAGTCGTCGTCGAACCCGATGACGCCGGCGTTGTCGACGAAGATGGACAGGCACTGAGGCCCCCTACCCTCGGCCATCAACTCGTCGGTGGCCCTGCAGATCGTATCCCGCAGCAAGTTCTCGTAGCGGACAACGGTTTCAGCTTCGTCTGGGTCGGTGCGCCCTGGAAAAGGCGCGCCGCGATACTCGATAGCCGACTTGAGCGTCTTGTGAACGCAATGCTCGGACCACGTTTGGGCCAGTGTTTCGAGCTCGAGGTCGGTCGGGTCGCGCCCCGCCGCCTGGAAGTGATCGCGGATCGTCCGCATCTCGGCGAGCGAGAGGAACAAGTGCCCGGTGCGGCTCAAGGATTCGAGGCCGGCGTCGTCGAGACTGCGGATCGCCACATGGACGAGATCGAACGCACGGGCCGGGGCGGCGGGCGGCGGTGCGATGGGCTTGACGCCGACGATGACCTCTTCGATGCAATCGTTGCCGAGCAACCGTGGGATTCGCGCGAGGTCCGAATCGCCGGGGATCGGACAGAGTGCGTATTGCCGAGCCGTTCGAACGCTCGCGGCGGCGATGCCCAGGTCGGCGAGCGCCA
>CAYYPB010000593.1:0-1632 GCA_964473405.1 uncultured Planctomycetaceae bacterium | reverse complement strand
CGAAGCTGCTCGAACTTCGTCTCGGTCGCGGTGCGTTGGGTCTTTCGCGCGAGATCGACCAGCCGGGCGAGTTCGCCGATCTCCGTGTCCAACTCGGCCATGTTCTGTGCAAGCGTGAGCCGCTCGACGGCATCGTCCTCCAGCCGCCAGCGGTCGCCTTCGTCCATGTCGTCCAAGTCCTCGAAGTCCTCCGGCAGTTCGCCCTCGTCGATCTGCTTGCGCAGGCTGCCGAGCTTCTTGAGGTCTTTGAGCCGTTTGAGACGGCGTTCCAGCGATGAACGGATGGCCGCGAGGCTGGACGCGAGGCGGCGCTGCAACACGGTGAGCGCGAGGCCGACATTGCGATTGCCTTGATCATCCGCTCGCTGAAAATGATGCGTGACATAGTTGGTCACCGCGTTGTATAGGCCCAACTCGGTCGCCTCGTCGGGTATGCCGCCATCGCCTCCCTTGAGTTTGTACGACAGCGTTTTGACATGCCGCGCCGGGAAGCACGGCTCACCGCTGAATGTCCGCATGTCCTCCTTGAGGCGGCGAACCATGATCCGGTTCTCGTCCCGTTCGCTCGCCTCAGCGAGGATGTCGCCCGTCACATACAGGTCGGGGTCGAGCAGTTGGAGAAGCAGGGCGAAGTTGTCCGGGTCGCCCTTGTGCGGCGTGGCCGTCAGGAACAGGTAGTGATCGGTTCGCTCCGCGATGAACGCGCCGAGGTCGTACCGGGCTGTCGTTCTGGTTTTCTTCCCGTAGCGGTACGCGGCCATCTTGTGGGCTTCGTCCACGACGACCAAATCCCAGTGCGTGTCGCGCATGCGCTCGCGTATCTCGTCGTTGCGGGCAACGAAGTCGATGGAGCAGATGGCCTGCGCCGTCTCCTCCCAGACATTGCGCCCATAGGCTGCGTCCACCGTGGCTCGGTTGATGACCTGAAAGGTCTCGCCGAACTTGTCGTGCATCTCGCGCCGCCACTGGTCGGTCAGGTTGGCGGGCGTGACAATCAGGATGTGTTCGGCAAGTCCACGGAACTTGAGTTCCTTGATGAGCAGACCGCCCATGATGGTCTTGCCCGCGCCGGGGTCGTCGGCGATGAGGTATCGGATGCTCGGCTGCGTCAGAAGGCGGTTGTATACCGCGTCCAACTGATGAGGCAGCGGGTCGATCTGCGAAACGCTGACGGCGAAGTGCGGGTCGTACTGGTACGCGAGTCGGATGCGGTGGGCTTCTGCGGCAAGGCGGAACTGACGGGCGTCACCCGTGAGCGTGGCCATCCCGCCACTGGACTTGATCGTGACCGACGACTCGAACTCCTCGACCTTGAGGAGCCTCTTCCATGTCCGTTTGGTGTTGACCCCCTCGGCCACGATTTCCACGCGGCTACCGCGTGCCTTGGCGAGCAGCACTCGGACGGGTTCACCAAAGTACGGCCCCTCAAGTATGGTGCCTTCATCGAGTTGTCGGACGATCTCTTCGGCCTGCATCTCATTCCTCGATTCGGACGCTTGGGCTACTTCCGCGTCCGCTTCCGTTTCTTCTTCGCCGCACTCGACCGAACGGCTGACTCCTCAACGACGCCAAATTCAGCGAGGAACCTGTCCAGGTCTGCTTTCAGGTACAATCTGTAGCGATTGACCTTAT
>CAYYPB010000592.1:0-1634 GCA_964473405.1 uncultured Planctomycetaceae bacterium | reverse complement strand
GATGAACCTGTCCCGGTCTCGGTCGAGGCCTGTTGGCCGATGCTGATCGGTGACGTGGACGGCAACGGCACGGTGGACGCGGCGGATGTCGTCGCCATCGAGAAGGTCCACGGCAAGAAGCTGGACAAGACGAACTTCCCGGCCGACCTGGACCTCGACGCCAAGATCGAGGGCCTCTCGCCCGACACAGACGACAGCGACATCGCCAACGCGAACAGCGGTCACGCAGTCGGAGCCTGCGGCGGGTAGGGGTCCAAGACTGAGAGCACAGCTGCCCCAACGAACCGTGATAGAGGCCATCGGAAGGCGACACGCAGCGCCTGCCAGCGGGTTCGACGCCATACTCGAGGGTGACCGGGCTACTGTCCGACCACCCTCGACACCGTTTGGCCGGCGGTGCCCCTCGTCGCCGAGGCCATACCACGCTCGGCGACGGATTGAGTGGAGCCGAACTCGCCGCGTGGATGACGTTCTTCGAGGGGTGGGGCGACTTCGTGAGCGATTCATGAGCTGCCCTCTCGCCCGATAGGTCATTCTGCTAAAACAGCGGGTAGACGAACGGTGCGAGCGCCCCGCTGCTCGAGGAGAGCAGGGCCAGTGCCGCCAGGCCGAGCATCGCGACGAGGATCGGGATCAGCCACCACTTCTTGTTGTGCTTGAGGAAGTCCCAGAACTCTGTGAGCAGACCGACGCGCTTCTCGCCGGCCTCTCGAAGGAACGCATCGCGGTCATCTGACCGCGGCTGCTCGGGCGACTCGTCCATCTCTCGCTTCCTCGCTGTCAGAACTGGCGGAAGTACCGCCGCTTGTCGGCCGGTGGCTTGCGTCGGATCCAGTAGCTCTCCGCGCCGAGATCGAACGAGCGCCGCAGCGCGTCACGCCCGATCAACCGGAACACCAAGCCAACCGGTGTAAGGATGACATAGTACACGATGGCCGCGATCGTGTGGCCCACGACGAATCCAACGGGAAAAGTCAGCGAGGTCAGGGCCAGATAGAGGGGCATCAGAGCCTTGGGATACACTGCGGCGAACAGGGCGCAGTAGGCTGCCAGTGCCCAGAGTACAACGGCGGTCGCGACGGACGCACCCTCCGGCACCCAGTGCAACGGATAGAACCGCCAATAGGCCGCGACCGCGAACAGGCCGAATGCGACGATCCCGGCCAGGCCGAATCCACGCAGCGCGGATGGTTTGGGATGCCAGTTGATCTCGATCAAGGCCATGACGCGTCAGTCCAATTCGAATCGTGCCAGGTATTCATCGCTGCCTGCCCGATGCGCGGCGGGCTGCTCGGTTTTGTACAGGATGAAGCTGTCGACGACGAGCACGTCCATGTTCGTACCCATGAAACAGCGGTAGGCATCTTCGGGGCTACAGATGATCGGCTCGCCCCTGACGTTGAAGCTCGTGTTGATGATGACGGGGCAGCCCGTCCGCTCGTGGAACCGCGACATGATCCGGTGCATCCGCGGATGGCGATCTTCGTCGATTGTCTGCACCCGGGCGGAGTAGTCCACATGCGTGATCGCCGGCACGACCGACCGGGCCTCTTTGAGCTTGTCCAGCCCGATGGCCTGCGGCCCGGCGTGGGGCGTTCGCTTGCCCTCGCGAATCGGCGCCACGAGCAGCATGT
>CAYYPB010000591.1:0-1641 GCA_964473405.1 uncultured Planctomycetaceae bacterium | reverse complement strand
GGCGGGCGCGGGGGCGGGGGGCGGAGAATCCGACCCGCCCCTCGCCCCTCCCCCGCCGGGCCCGCAGAATCCCTGCCGTAACCGGGAACAACTGGCCCCCTACCTCGCTAACTTGTCGGAGTGAATCGATGAAAGATATGACCCACCACCGCTCGCACGGGTGCCGCTTCTATCTGCCCGCCCTCATCGCCCTGGGGCTGTTCGCCCCCGTCGCGCTGGCCCAGGACGTTGTCACCGTCAAGGTCACGGGCCAGGGCGTGGACAAGGATGGAGCCGTCAAGGACGGTCTGCGCAAGGCCGTCGAGCAAGGTGGCAAGAACGAGATCGCCAGCCGCTCGAAGACGAAGGACTACGCCTTAGAGTACGACATCGTTCTGGCGCGGGCGTCCGGCCTCGTGAAGGACTTCAAGATTCTCAAGACCTCCACGCGCGACGGCATCGTCACTGTCAAGCTCGAAGCCAAGGTCAGCAAGACTCTCATCGACGCCACGTGGGCCGATGTGGAGATCGAACTGAAGAAGATGGGTCGGCCCAAGATCGTCGTCATGTTCAAGGAGTCGATCCACGACCTCGAACGGCCCGAGGGTAGCCGCGAGATTCTTCAGCGATCGAGTTCACTCGGCAGCATGCTCCAGCGCAAGCTTCTCAAACTCGGATTCAAGCTCAAGGATGCCGGCCAGATCGAGGCCATCAAGGGCAAGGCCGCCGAGATCGCCGCCGCAGAGGACGACACGGCCACGCTCAAGGCCCTTGCCAGCAGCTTCGGTGCCGCGATCTACATCATCGGCGAGTCGAGAGCCTCTGGCCCGCAGAAGAGCAAGACGCCGGCCGGCACGTTGAACATGTGGGAGACCGACGTGACGGTCCGGGCCTTCTGGACTGAGACGGGCGACATGATCTTCACCAATGCCACGAACGGCGCTCGCAGCGGCTCGCGCATCGCGGGGCCTCCAGGTGCCCGCAAGGCGCTGACGAAGGCCGGCACCGTTCTCGCCAAGGCCAGCGTATTCGACATCCTCGAGGCATGGACGCGCGGCACGGCCGGCGGCGTTGGCGACATCATCGTCGAAGTCCGCGGCCTCACCTCCGCCCGGCAGACCATCGCCATCAAGAAGGCCCTCGCCAAGCTCGACGGCGTCGAGGAAGTCTCGAAACAGGGCCTCAAGGGCACGGTCAAGTTCACCGTCGTCACGGCCCGCACCGCCGAGGAACTCGTCGAGCCGCTCATCGAGATGACCTTTGACGGTTTCGAGTGGGAAGTCGAAGATCAGAAGATGAAGACGATCATCTGCTCGGTGAAGTAGCCGGCGGCCGACCGCATTCAGCAACAGCATGAACCGACGGGACGCCAAACGGCGAGCCGGCAGGACGCCTGCGCTCCCCATCCAGCGGTAAGCCCTATACAATCAGGCCATGCCCGTCACTAAGACAGCACCGCAGAGCCGCTCGATCACCGAGCCGCGTTGGAAAGCCTACGGTTGCCTGGCCCTGCTGCTTGTCGGGCTCTACCTGGTGATGGGCCCCCGGCTCGTACTCTCGCAATGGTGCGTCTCGGCGGGCGGATCGAACTGGGCCGGGCCGAACGCCGCGTTGGACGAGGCGATTCAGTGGCGGCATGGGCATCTCGCCCTGTCACAATCG
>CAYYPB010000590.1:0-1648 GCA_964473405.1 uncultured Planctomycetaceae bacterium | reverse complement strand
TACTCCGGGGCATGCCGCATTCTCGTCTATGAGAGCCCGCGGCGCCAACGTCACCGACATCGTCGTTCTCGTCGTCGCCGCCGACGACGGCGTCATGCCACAGACCATCGAATCCATCAACCACGCCAAGGCCGCGGGAACACCGATCATCGTCGCGCTCAACAAGATGGACGTCCCGCAGGCGACCGATTCCAACATCCAGCGCATCCTCGGGCAGCTCGCCGAGCACGAGCTCAACCCCACCGACTGGGGCGGCGACACCGAGGTCGTCCGCGTCAGCGCCGCCACCGGCGACGGCATCAGCGATCTGCTCGAAACGCTCGACCTCCAGGCCCAGGTCATGGAGCTCACCGGCGACTTCAAGGGCCCCGCAAGAGGCTCGGTCATCGAATCCGCCATGGTCGAAGGACGCGGCGCCACCGCCAACATCCTCGTCCAGGACGGGCAGCTCAAGGTCGGCGACTTCATCGTCGCGGGCCGGGCGTTCGGCCGCGTCCGCGACATCGCCGGTGACAAAGGCGTCAAACAGAAATCGATCCTGCCCGTTGCCCCGGTGCAGATCTCGGGCCTGTCCGGACTCCCCGACGCCGGCGACAAGTTCTACATCGTCGATTCCCTCAAGAAGGCGCAGGAGGCCGCCGAGGAGCGCATCAACCGCGAGCGCGAGGTCGAACTCGCCACGCCCAAGGTCACGCTCGACAACCTCTTCTCGACGATGGCCGACGCCGAGGTCAAGGAGCTGCTCGTCGTCGTCAAGGCCGACGTGCAGGGCTCGGTCGAGGTCCTCAAGAAATCCATCGAAGACGTCCAGACCGAGGAGGTTCGCACCCGCGTGCTCCACGCGGTTGTGGGCGGCATTACGGAATCGGACGTCCTGCTCGCGCACGCCTCGGGCGCGATCATCATCGGGTTCAACGTCATCGCCTCCGCCAAGGCCAGGCAGCTCGCCGACGCCAAACGCGTCGAGATCCGCCTCTACCATGTCATCTACGACATCGTCGATGACATCAAGAAGGCCGTCGAAGGCATGCTTACCCCCGATCTCCGCCAGGAGGTCCTGGGCCACGCCGAGGTCCGCGCCGTCTTCAAGGTCTCCAAGGTCGGCTCCGTCGCCGGCTGCTACGTCACCGACGGCGTCATCGAACGCAACTCCCTCATCCGTGTCACACGCGACGACATTGTCATCGAGGACGAACGATCCCTCGAACAGCTCAAACGATTCAAGGACGACGCCAAGGAGGTCCGTTCGGGTCAGGAGTGCGGCATGAAGATCGCCGGGTACGACGACATCAAGGAAGGCGACATCCTCGAATGCTACAAGCAGGTCGAGGTTCGCCGCACGATCTGACAGGAGCGAACGGACCAGGTCGCATGTTTGTTGGGCTGCTCCAGTTCGAGCTACACATCCCGCACTCGACGAGTCTCAAGGACAAGCGTAGGGTGGTGCGATCCGTGCGCGATCGACTCCACCAACACCACCTCGTCGCCGTCGCCGAAATCGAAGCGCTCGATCGGCAGCGCACCGCCGTCTTCGGGCTCGCCTTCGTCTCCAACTCCGCGGCCCACGTCGCCCGGACGCTCGACAACATCGAGCGACAACTCGAACGCCTGGCCGATGCCCCACTCGGCGGACTCAGCCAGGGCCGCG
>CAYYPB010000589.1:0-1648 GCA_964473405.1 uncultured Planctomycetaceae bacterium | reverse complement strand
ATCGGCCAGAAGTAGCATCGGCGGCCATCAAATTACGTGCGGCGGAGCACTAGTCAGGCGTGCGTCAGCCGACAACCGTGGCGCGCTCGTGTAGGATACCCTGCAACGGGCAAGCGACCCGTTTCCCAGAGGATTCCGTCCACCAGACTGTTCAGGAGAGAGCAACGATGCAGCGTTACACGACTCGGATGTTCCTTTCGATTTCATTCTTGCTCACGATGGTGATCGCGGCTCCTTCGGCCGCCCTCGCCGACGAGACCCACCCGTTCACTGTGCATGACATGCTGGCGATGCAGAGGATCGGCGGCGAGAACGTCTCGCCGGACGGTCTGCGCGTCGTCTTCGTGTTGAGGACGACAGACATCGAGGCCAACCGCAGTCGATCCGACCTCTGGCTCGTCAACGTGGACGGCAGCGGCCTGCGTCAACTCACGACGCATCCGGCCTCGGACGGGAGCCCGCATTGGGCGAAGGACGGCGCGTCCATCCTGTTCGTGTCCGGTCGGTCCGGCTCCTCGCAAGTGTGGCGCATTGCCGTCGACGGGGGCGAGGCACGACAGGTCACGGACGAGCCGCTCGGCGTGGGGAACCTTGTCCTCTCGCCGACGGGCAAGCACATCGCCTATTCGATGGAGGTGTTCCCCGATCTCAAGACGCCGCAGGAAACCAAGGCCCGGCTCGACGAGGTCGCCGCCAACCCGGCGACCGGCCGCATCTACGACAAGCTCTTCTTCCGGCATTGGGACACCTGGAAAGACGGTCGGCGGTCGCACATGTTCGTTCGATCTCTGGAAGCCGACGCCGTCGCCGTGGATGTCATGCGCGGCATGGATGCGGACTGCCCGCCCAAGCCGTTCGGCGGGGCCGACGACATCACGTTCACACCCAAAGGCAAGGCCCTGATCTTCGCGGCCCGGGACGTCGGCGATGAAGAGGCGTGGTCTACAAATGTCGATTTGTTCGTCGTGCCGATCAACCGTTCGCGGAAGCCCCGTTGCCTGACGAGGCAAAACGAAGCCTGGGACACAGGCCCGGTCTTCTCGCCCGATGGTTCGACGCTGGCTTATCGAGCGATGTCAAAGCCCGGCTACGAGTCGGATCGGCTGCGGATCATCCTCCGCGACTGGCGAACCGGTCGCGAGACGTCGATTGCCGACAAGTGGGACCATTCCGCCGGGTCGATTGTCTGGTCCCCGGACGGCTCGACGATCTACACGACCTCGGCGAATCTCGGTCAGCGATCTTTGTTTGCAATCGATCTGGCGAGCGGCGAGGCCCGCGTGGTGGTGGAGAAGGGCTCCATCGGCGGCGTGGCGATGGCTGGCGATCGCGTGTTGTTCGGCATGGACAGCCTGCACTCGCCCGTGGAGCTGTACACCGTGCTGCCTGATGGCAGCGACGTGCAGCCGGTGACGCGGATCAACGCGGCGCGTGTGGCCGCTGCCCGTATGGGCGAGGCCGAGCAGTTCGTCTTCAAGGGCTGGAACGACGAGGACGTCCACGCCTACATCGTCAAGCCGATTGATTTCGATCCGAAGAAGCAATACCCCGTGGCGTTTCTGATCCACGGCGGGCCGCAAGGCTCGTTCGGCAACCACTTCCACTATCGCTGGAATCCCCAGGCCTACGCCGGGGCGGGCTACGCCGC
>CAYYPB010000588.1:0-1658 GCA_964473405.1 uncultured Planctomycetaceae bacterium | reverse complement strand
CAGGCCCTTGCTTGAAGGCCATCTGGCGAGCTGCAAGGGCGACCGGAGAGCCGCCCCCCCGGGGATCTGCTGGAGTGCTTGCGCGAAGAAAACCGCACATCGGGTGCGGAGAAACCCACATTCGGTCACGGAACCGGACAACACGGAACGAAGAGCCCATTTGTTAGGAGCTACGTCAATGTCGGAACTCAATCCCTTCAAGATCGCCCAGGCACAACTGGACGAGGCGGCCGAGAAGCTGGGGCTGGACGCAGCCACGCACGAATTCCTCCGCTGGCCCATGCGGGAATACCGCGTGACGGTCCCGGTCAAGATGGACAACGGCCGCACCAAGATTTTCCAGGCTTATCGCGTGCAGTACAACAACTCGCGCGGCCCGACCAAGGGCGGTCTGCGGTGGCACCCCGACGAGACCATCGACACCGTTCGGGCCCTGGCGGCCTGGATGACGTGGAAGTGTGCGGTTGTCGACATTCCCCTCGGTGGTGGAAAGGGTGGCGTCACCTGCAATCCCAAGGAAATGACGGAGACGGAGAAGGAGCGGCTGGCTCGCGGCTACATCCGTGCGGTTGGCAGCGAACTCGGCGTCCACCGCGACGTCCCGGCTCCCGACGTGTACACCACGCCGCAGATCATGGCCTGGATGATGGACGAATTCGAGACGATCCGTGGCGAGAGCCATCCGGGCGTCATCACCGGCAAGCCGATTCCGATCGGTGGCTCGCAAGGTCGCGGCGACGCGACGGCCCGCGGCGGCGTGTATTGCGTCCGCGAAGCGGCCAAGAAGATGGGCCTCGACGCCGCCAAGGCGACCTACGCGGTCCAGGGCTTCGGCAACGCGGGCCAGTTCGCCGCGACGCTGCATCCCGAGATCCTCGGCGGCGGCAAGCTCATCGCCGTCAGCGATTCTCGCGGTGGTGTCATGTCCAAAGACGGCATCGACCCCGAGGCGATCGTGAAGTACAAGCTGGAGACCGGCAAGGTCGAGGGTTTCCCCGGCACCACGCCGATCAGCAACGAGGATCTCCTGGAACTCGACGTGGAGGTTCTCTACCCGGCGGCCCTCGAAGGCGTTATCACTGAGAAGAACGCCGGCAACATCAAGGCCAAGATGATCTGCGAATTGGCCAACGGCCCGACGACCCCCGCAGCGGATCACGTCCTTCACGAGAACGGTACCGTCGTGCTGCCCGACTTCCTCGCCAATGCTGGCGGCGTGACCGTCAGCTACTTCGAGCAGGTGCAGAACACCTACAACTACTACTGGTCGCTCGATGACGTCCAGACGCAGCTCGACCGCAAGATGACCGATGCGTTCCACGCGGTCTATGACATGCACAAGAAGGCCAACGTCCACATGCGGCTGGCGGCTTACATGGTCTCCGTCACGCGCGTGGCCGAGGCCTGCAAGCTCCGCGGCTGGGTCTAATCCGCGCGGCGCGGCACAGCATCGTTGACAATCAGACCGAGGCGACGTCAACCCGGCGTCGTCTCGGTTTTTTCTTGCGCGTCGAACAGAGCGGCCGGGGCCCGAAGTGTGGCGTCGCCGTAACGCGACATCAACTCGTCTTGCAGCACGCTGTCTCGCCGTACGAAGACGAACCGACGTGGGGTGGCGTCGGGCCTGGACCAGACGGCGCGATACACCCACTGGCGGA
>CAYYPB010000587.1:0-1665 GCA_964473405.1 uncultured Planctomycetaceae bacterium | reverse complement strand
GTGCAGCTGGCGCGCCGGCGACGGGTCGTCCGGCTCCAGATCGATCATCTCCTCGTCATCGCCAACGCGACGGTAGATCCGGATCATGCCGCGCGTCGGCCGATCGCTGTTGAGAATCAGCCGAAGGGGGATCTGCTCGTGAAGATTCGCGTACGGCGGAGCGCGCAGTTGCTCGAAGACGACCTCGGCCCCGCGCTGGACATCAAGCGGCAACACGTCGATCGTCAGGTCGTTGGCACCGACCGCCTTCGCTTCTTCGAGGACGTCGCCCACGTTCTCGTTGCCGTCCGACAGCAGGACGATGCGGTTCGTCGTGGAGTCTTCGGCGCAGGCCACGGCCATGCGCAGAACCTGGGCGAGATTCGTCTGGTGCGGACGCTGGCCCTCGGCAAACGGCGGCGGGATGTGGATGCCGACATCGTCCACCTTGTTGGGACGCATCGGCAACTGTTCGATGTACGTCTGCCCATCGAACGTCAACACGGCCGCTCGATCGTCGGGTCGCATCCCCCGGCAAGCATCCACGATGAACTGCTCGGCCTGCTTGCGGACGTCGTCGGGGACGGATTTGGACTCGTCCAGCAAGAAGGTGACGCTCAGATCGTCGTTTTTGAGAATCTTGTGTGAACGGGCCAGCGCGAGAACCAACAGCACAACGACGACGCAGCGCATCGCCATGCACAGCTTGCCGCGAATCGGCCCGAGCCCGGCCAGCGACCGGCGGGAGGCGAGCCACATGAGGACGGAGATCAGCGCGATCCACAAGAAGATCGGCTGGTCGAACCGCTCCAGTGAGAATAGATCGCCCATGGTCATCCTCTCCCGCGCCCGCCGTTGCGTGCCCGGGCTACCAGTCTATCACCTGCACTCGATAATTCCACGAGTCCAGGCAGTAGATACGGCCATCTGGCCCCACAGCAACGCCCCAGGGCTGAAGAAGCTGCCCTCGGGCCCTGCCCTGCGAACCCCAGGTGCCCAGCACCTCGCCCTGGCGGTTCAGCCGAATGATCCGATTATTACCGCGGTCTGCGACGAGGAGGTTCCCGTTCGCCTCGAAGGCCATGCCGTAGGGGAATCCGTACATCCCGGGCTCGTTGCCGCCGACCCCGAAGGCACCGAAGAACTTGCCATCGGCGTCGTAGTGGCAGATCCGATGATTGCACGCGTCGGACACCCACAGATCCCCGCTCTCATCCATCAGAATCTCGGTCGGCCGGTCCACCCACCCCTCGCCCGACGCCTTGTCGGCGAAGCTGGAGAGATAGACGCCCTCGGGCGAGAACTTACTGATCCGATCGTTGCCGCCGTACTCGCCGACGTAGATGAAACCCCGGCGATCCACCAGTATGGCCGTCGGAAAGATGAACTGCCCCGGCCCCTCACCGCGCGAGCCGAACCGAAACTGCTCCCCGCCGTCGCGGTCGTAGCGAATCACCCGAGCATAGTGCGTGTCGGGCACCCATACGCGGTTCTCGTGATCGACGTATAGGCCCGTCGGTTTGCCGTTCTTCGCATCGGGAGTCCGCCAGCAATGCTCGAACTCACCATCCGCGCTGAACCGCTGAATCCGGGCGGGCACGCTCTTGTCGACTACATACACGCACCCGTCCACGGGCGAAACGGCGATTCAGCGCGGATTGTTGGAACCCACAACCACCGCGCCCC
>CAYYPB010000586.1:0-1695 GCA_964473405.1 uncultured Planctomycetaceae bacterium | reverse complement strand
TTGGAGGGGTCCGCGCGCGCTGAACACCGCGGCTCGTCGGCGGAAGGTAGCGCTGCCAAACTAGCTGATAGCTGACGGCTGACGGCTTCTGGCTTCTGGCTTCTGGCTTCTGGCTTCTGGCTTATGGCTTATGGCTTATGGCTTATGGCTTATGGCTTCTCAAACCCACTCGCTCGCCCTCGTGGCTCGGATGGGGCCGCAGTTCTACACCCAGGCCTCGGATCGGACCGCCGTTTGACACCCTGGGCCCTCAGCGGTAGCGTAATCGGGCTTGACGGTGAGAATAGCCAGTCGTCCGCGTGCTTGAGACCAGTCGAAACGCGATAGCCCCTCGCGGTGGGATGACCATGAACAACCGACCAGCCTTAGCCCCACTCCTCGGCCCGATGCTCCTGGGCGCGATGCTCCTGGGCGCGATCCTCTTGGGTGGCTGCGAGCAGCCCACAGGCGAGCCGACGCTGCTGGACAGCCGCTCGCAGTTCTATGTGTTCGACGTGCCCGTGCCCAAGGACTTCGAGCGAGATCGTCGCAAGTCCAACTACAGCGTCAGTGCGGGCCCTCGCACGGTCAAGGACTTCTACGTCGGCACGGAGAAGCCGCTGGCCGTCAACAACTTCTATCGCCAGCGGATGCCGGAAAACCAGTGGACGCTCCAGGACGAGCAACTCCAAAACGCCGTCTATCTGCTCAAGTACACCAAGGGCGACGAGAAGTGTGAAGTGCGAATCGAGGAAACCGCCGGCGGCTGGCTCGGCGGCAAGACACAAGTGTGCGTGACCATCCAGTCCACTCAGTAGCGAGGCCCTTCATCGTTCGGCCGCACCCCATGGGAGCTTGTCCCGCCGGACGAGACGGTTTCAACAGAACGCCCAATAGGAGACATCCGGCGAAACGGCCGGTGCCAACAAGATGAAAACGACCAGGCGACAAGAACTTCGGACCAACGAACTGTCCCAGCAGATCGATCAAGCGGGCGACTACGTCAAGCAGAACGCCACGATCCTGACCCTCGTCATCGTCGTCGCCGCAGTGGTGGTCATCGGCGGGTTCTGGTTCAGCAACCGCCAGAACACGATCGAAGCCGATGCCTGGGCCGACCTGCGAGCCCCGGAGGCCGACGAGGATGCCATGGAAGTGATCGGCCACTATCAGGACGTAGCCGACGACCGCATCAGCGAGGCCATCACGACGACGGCCCTGCTCCGCATCGGTGATCTCGCCCTCGCCGAGGTCGGCAACCCCGCCCCGGCCTCGGACGACGGTTCCCAGCCAACGACCGACCCGGCCGAGTTCACCGCCAAGGCCCGCGCCGCTTTCCAGCAGATCATCACCAACGCCTCGGATGACCTCACCGCCTACGGACACGCGCTCATGGCGATGGGCATCATCGAGGAGAACGCCGGCGATTTCGAGAAGGCCCGCCAATGGTATGATCGGGTCGCCAAAGCAGAGAAACTGGCCAACACGCCCTTCAAGGCTGAAGCCGCCTATCGCCTTGCCAGCTTGGACACATGGTCGCAGGAGATCGTCTTCCCGGCCCCGCCGCCGATAGAGGCAGGGCCGCCATCGCCGATGGGGCTCGGTGCCTCCTTCGACCCATTGGCCCCGTCGGTTAACACGAAGCACAAGGCGCTCGCGCCAGCCCCACACCCCCTCGAGACCAGCGCGTCTCGCCCTCGCGCGTCGACACCGCGG
>CAYYPB010000585.1:0-1701 GCA_964473405.1 uncultured Planctomycetaceae bacterium | reverse complement strand
TGTGTTACGATGCCTGCGCGGCGACGGACGCCGCGATGACCGGGTAGTCGGCTTGGGCACCGTCGACCGTGCCGCAATCGGCGACAGCGCAGCCCGCTTCGCAGAGATGTTTCTTGAGGGCCTCTTTCAGCGCGAACCCGCCGTGGTCCGCCCCGATCGCAATCCTGTGGTTCGATCCCGCCGCCGTCATGGTTCACCCCTACGGGACAACTTCGCCTCGCCTGTATGACGAACGATTAGCGCCGAGAACGCGGCCCCTGTCAAGAAACGTGCGGGACGAACATCGCGTGGATCTTGGACACGTCGAGCTCTGAGACGATATACTGAAGTGTGTCTGTACGCCAAACGGCAAGCCAGTGGGCGGCTTGGCGATGTGGTTGATCGTTCTGTTCCTGTCGCGCTGCTCTCGGCGTACTTCAATCTGCACCGGCTCCGCATCTTTCGGAACGCATTGTCATGGCCGTCAGCGAACCCGAAATCGAGCAGCGCATCGCCCTCTGCCTCGTCGCCGACGAGCAGGTGATCGACCGATTCCCCACGGCGGTTCGATACCTCCAGGTCGGGCTCATCGACGAACCCATCAACGTCATGCTCGTCGTTCCCGATCATCCTCGGGCCGCCGCGCTAACGAGCGGCCCCACGACGGTGATCCGACATCGTCCGATGCCGTGGCCGCTGGGACACTGGGCGCCTCGCGGCGTCATTGCCGACGTCCTGCGACACGTCGAGACCCTCAAACAGAACACCACGGTCATCGTTCATTGCCTCACCCTGTCGGCGGCCCCGTTGGCGGCGGCCATCGCCGAAGCGGTCGAGGGCGAGTTCGTCCTGAATGTGGCCTCGACTTCCGTCATCGAGGATCGACAACTGATGCGATGGCTGGATCACGCATCCGAGATCATCACGCCCGCCGAGGCCATCCATCGGGCGATCAGAGCATCGCCACTGGCCTCGAAAACGGCCGACATCGTTCCGTTGGGCGTGTCCTCCGACGGCGTACCAGCGGCCTTCAGCCAACCGGACAACGACCCGGTCCTTCTGTTCGCCGGCTCGCTGACGGAAAATGCCGGGGCCGACGCATTGCTGCGGGCGATGAAGCAGACGCTGCGCACCCACCCGAACCTGCGTCTGTTTGTTCTCGGACGGGGCCCCGCCGAATCGTCGCTGCGGCACCTGGTTGCCGGCTTGGACATTTCCGCGAACGTCACGTTCACGGGGCGGATCGAACACATGCGGTCGGCCATGCGCGTGTCGGACATCTTCTGCATGCCGGCGGCGCTGAGGGTGTTTCGCGAAGAACCGATCCACGCGCTCGCCGCAGGCATGGCGGTCGTCGCCGCCGAAGGCATCTACTGCGACGGGCTGGTACATCGCCAGACCGCGCTGCTGTTTCCGGACGGCGACGAGCACACGATGGCCGAGCAGTTCGACTTTCTCCTCAGTGATCCGGAGAGATCGAGAGCCATGGCGGCCACGGGCCAGGCCTACGCTCGGTCGCACCACGCCGTGTCGCGCATGGTCGCAGACTACGTCCGCATCTATCGGAAGCTGGCCGGGCGACACGATTCGCTGCCGATGACCGATGGTGGCCGAAAAACTGACACCCCATAGGCTAGGCTGTGGCACCGGCGTCTCGCCGGTGGCTCGGCTGTGGCTAAGCTTGGGCTACGCGTGTGGCGAGAGTGTGTCGTGAGCACAGCC
>CAYYPB010000584.1:0-1711 GCA_964473405.1 uncultured Planctomycetaceae bacterium | reverse complement strand
TCCTGATCGAGGTGCCGGAGGCGTTCCCGGACCAGATCGGCCAGACCGCCGGTGTCGGCGCCAACGACCCGCTCGGCGGCTGCCCGGACATCATCCAGACGGTTCCGTGGACGTGGCTTACGCCCGGCAACAGCAAGCCGGAGGTCCACTTCATCGACACCAGCGTCGAGGTGCCGGTCACCGAGACGCCGTTCCCCGCCCTGAGCATGACGGGTGGCGACCGGATGCTGGTCATCGGCAAGTTCTTCGACCAGCGCACGAGCTTCGACATCACCAAGCCGCAGGGCAGCACCACGAGTTCGGACTGCACGGCCATCGTCGTGCTCACGCCCAACATCGCGGTCATGACGTCCCCGGCTTCGCCGGACGGCATCAAGGGCCTGGCGGACTTCGCGGCACACAACGACAACGGCGACTCCGCACCGTTCACGGTGGAGTACGTCGAGCCGCCCCCGCCGGTCATCATAGACGTCCGCAACCTCAACACGGGGACGCAGGACGCACCGATCGATTCGAACGACCGCCTGATCATCTTCGGCGACTCGTTCGTCGCACCGATCACGGTTCGCCTGACCGGCGTCGACTTAAACAACCAGGCGACGACGATCACCAAGACGTTTACGGCCCCGGACGTCACGCTGGTCGAGGACCATCTGATCGGCGTCAACGTGCCGCCCAACACCTTCGCCCGCGGCGACCTCGCGATCGAGGTCGAGACCCCGTTCGGAACGGCGAGGTTCGAGGACGCCCTCGGCGCCCCGATCTTTGCGCTGATCGGCCCGCAGCCCCCGATCGTGACGGGTGTGTTCGAGCGTGAGTTCAACAGCCTCGGCGGCCAGGACGCGGTCTTCTTCGGCCGCAACTTCACCAAGACCACCGATTTCTCGGTCCGCACCAGCCTCATGGCTCCCGGCACGTTCCTTCCGGTTTTAAGCCCGCGCTTCGTGAGCGAGACGGTCGTGTTGGTGACCATGCCGGCCATGCCGGGCGGCATGCCGCCCACCGGCGTCCCCGGCGACGTGCGTGCGGAGGAGACCGACCCGGCGCTGATCACCAAGATCGCGCCGCTCGATCCCTTCACCGTCAGCACCGGGCTCTTCAGTGTCAGCCGTGACGACGCGCCGATGCTGCTGGCCGTCCATCCGGATTTCGGATCCACCGACGGCGGCGAGCAGGTGCTCCTGATCGGCGCCAACTTCCTGCAGGCCAACGGCGACTCCAACGTCACCGACATCGAGTTCTTCGACCCGGCGCTTGGCGTGGCGGTCGGCAGCTACACGCAGGTCGGCCAACTCGCCCTGCCGCTCGACTCGCTCGACCCGGCCAACAAGGGCAAGTTCTACGTGGTCAACGACCATCAGATCGTCCTGATCACCAACGAGCACGACAAGATCCTGCCGGAGACCACGAGCGCGCCGATCGACATAACGCTCAAGTCGACCAACGGTGACTCGACGCTCAACGGCTCCTATACGTATCTCAACGAACCGGCCGAGCTGACGCCCTTCCTGCTGGGGATCACCCCCAACGAGGCGCGTCTCAACGGCGGGTCGAGCCATCTCCTCAGCGGTGGCTTCCTGACCTCGGCGGACCGCATCGTGTTCAGCAAGGGTGCGGCCACCTACACCATCCCGCTCACGGGCGGCAGCTTCTCCGAGGTCAACGACAACTTCCTCGTCCTCGTGATGTCACATCTCTTCGCGCAAGCGTG
>CAYYPB010000583.1:0-1718 GCA_964473405.1 uncultured Planctomycetaceae bacterium | reverse complement strand
GCCTATTGGCGGCCATCGGGTCGACTCTCTGGACGGAAGGAAGCGACTACCACGACGGCACGGTCACTACGGGACTGCAGTATGCACCGGCCGAAGAGAGGGCGTCCTCCGGTCGCCCTAACGTCATCTTGATCACCATCGACAACCACAACACAAGCGTTCTCTCTCTGGCCGGTAATCGCTTGGTGGAGACGCCGAACATCGACCGGCTCGCACGCGAGGGCGTCTTCTTCAGCAACTACCACGTCGCATCCAGGTGTTCTCCTTCCAGGGCAGCGATGCTGACCGGACGATACCATCTGCGTAGCGGCGCGATCGGCACGGGTGATGCCAGGTCGACCATGGGCTCGCTCGACCAGCCAACCATTGCCGACCTGTTTCAAGAGGCAGGTTACCAGACGGGAATGTTCGGCAAGTGGCACCTCGGCGCCAACACGCCGTTCCTGCCGGAGAACCGCGGTTTTGCTGAGGTCGTCTCCTACGGACGCGACAGCTCTACATTGCCCCACGTCATCGGCGGTGGCGGAAAGGCGGCCACCAAACACAAGTTCCGACATAACGGCCGCTGGGAGGTATTCGACGGCTATCGAACCGATGTCTGGTTCAACGAACTTTCCCGCTTTGTCCGGGAGAACCAAGAGCGGCCCTTCTTCGCGTATCTGGCCACATGGTCCACGCACGGCCCGAATCAAGGCCCGGCCGGGCTTTCCGAGAAGTATCGCAGAAAACTCACCGATCTCGGGGATGCCGCATGGGACGCTTTTGACAGCAATGAGAGACGTGACAACTTCCTTGAGTTGGCCGCCGAGATGGAAGTCATCGATCGGAATATCGGACGCCTATTGGAACTGCTTGACGAATTGGGTCTGCGAGAGAACACGATCGTCGTCTACACATCGGACGGCTCCGGCGCCGCGTCTCCGCCGCGGTTGATGAACGAAGATTCGCCAAAGTATCCGAGTGCCTGCCCCGCGCTTATCTCCTGGCCGGGCGGGGGGCTGGCCGACGGCACGGAGATTACCGAGTTGATCGCCAATATCGACATGACTCCGACCTTCCAGGACTTGTGCGGTATCACGCCGTCTCGCAAGACAGACTTCGATGGGCAGAGTGCCTACAGCTTGCTCTTTGCCAAAGGAGAGTCTTGGAGGCAGCGGGTCTATATCGCCGACCATCAGTCCAAAACGGGAGATCGACGGGTTATCCTGCACCCCTTGGATGACACGACCGTCTACATGCCGCAAGGCAAGGTGCACTTCGTCGACGGAGAGGCCAAGGGCGCCTCGCCCGCATTGGAAGCCCTGGCACGTCAACATTGGAAAGCCTGGTGGAAGGACGTCACGTCGGACTTCCAGCCGTACCAGTATGCCGTTGTGGGAACGCGCGATGAGAACCCGGTGTTCTTGCAGCACGCCTACACGGAGTCGGCCGCCAGCGAGGCGTCCAAGCGATACGTAATGCCAGTCGAATTCGCTCGAGATGGGTCGTATCTCTTCGCGTCCCCCTACGACGATCCCTCGACGGCGAAGACAAATTCGAAGGGCGTGCCGAGATCCAAGGGGCACCTGGTGATTGACGACGTCAGGCACGAAGGCGACTTTCCCATGACTATTCAGTTACAGGCTGGTCGAAAGCTGCTCCGCGTCTCGTTGGATGGTAAACGCACTGACAAAGCACTGCGGATTGAGCGGATCGACGACCTGCCAGGGAGATGATAA
>CAYYPB010000582.1:0-1720 GCA_964473405.1 uncultured Planctomycetaceae bacterium | reverse complement strand
CGGAAGAGGCGTGTGTGACGTGGTGAACTCCGTGTGAGTGTGCGAGATGGTGGCGGAGGGTCCCGCGTTCCGGCCGCCGCACCCCGCCGATGAGCGGCTGCGATGGATGCTGGATATCATCGACGCCAAGGGCCGCGTACTCCACACGGAGCCGATCGCGCTCACGGCGTTTGGTTCGTTCGGGACGTCCTTCCGAGTGGCTCCCGATGCGAGCGTGGGGGACTACCGTCTGATCGTTCGTCGAGCCGATGGTCCTAGTTTTGCCGGCGCTTTTTCTGTGCAGACGTATCAACTCTCCAAGGCCTACCTTCGCTTTGACTTCGACGAGCCTGTCGTTATGCGCGGCCAGAAGATCACGGGGTCGGTCGTGGCCAAGTACCACTACGGCGAGCCTGTCGCGGGCAAGGAGATCGAGTATCAGATCGACTTGCCGACGGGCGACTCGATTCGGCGTACGGGCAAGACCGACCCCGAGGGCAAGGTTGCCTTCGCGTTCGAGACGACGATGCTCCCGGAGGAGGGGGCCGTCTGGTTCCGTGCCCGGCAGGCCGAGCTGGAGATCACGACGGCGGGGCAGGTGTTCGTCGCGGTGCGTACGTTCAGGGCCGAGATTGAGACGCTGCGGCCGCTGTTTCTCTCCGAAGAGGCCGTCGAGGTCACGGTCAAGACGAAAGACCTCAAGGGCAAGCCGGTCGCCCAGGCGATGACCGTGACGGCCTACCTGCGAACGTATGCCAAGAAGCGTTGGTCCGAGACGAAGGTGGAGACTGCCGCCGTCCAGACGGACAAGGACCAGGGCGTCGGGCGGGCATCGCTCAACTTGGTCAAAGGCGGGACGTACGTTCTTCGCGTCGAGGGCAAGGACAAGTTCGGGCATACCGTCTCGGCGGAGACGACGGTTACCGTCTCGGACGACAAGGACAAGACGCGCGTCCGCCTGTTCAGCGATCGGCAGCACTTCAAGGTGGGCGAGACCATCGAGTTCGACTTGCATTCGCGTCTGGAAGCCCAGGCCAAGAGTGACGCGGAAGGCGCGTCGGCGGCGGATCGGGCTGCGTCGTTCCTGGCGTTGGTCACCTGCGAGGGCGAAGGGATCATCTCCTACCGCACGCTGACGATTGCCAAGGGCCACAATCCCTTCGAGGTGCCGGTTGGCAACGATCTGTTCCCCAACGCGGCGGTTTCGGTTGCCGTCATGGCATCGCGCGGATTCCACACGGCCTCGCGGGACATCACGGTCGAGCGGCAACTGCACATCGCCATCAAGCCGGACAAGACGACGTACCGTCCGCGCGACGAGATGACGCTGGAACTCACGGTGACGGATCAGCAAGGCAAACCCGTCGTCGGCGAGATCGGCGTGGCGATGGTCGACAACGCGCTACTATCGCAATACCGGGACACGACGCCGAACATCGTGGCGTTCTTCCAGGAAGGCGCGACGCGCAGGACTGAAGCGCGAACGGCCAGCAGTTGCACGTTCCGCTATCAGGCGTCGACGAGAATGATGGTCACAGAGTTGCTCGAAGAGGCCGTCCGTCTCGCCCTGGAGCCCGCGCGCCGTGGCAGGAGAGGGGCGTCTGGGGCTACCAGTCGGGAGGAGTCCAGGGCCAGGTTACTTCTCTTGGACGGCATCGGGGTGGGCAACATGCCGGCAGCCGCGGCCAAGCCGATGGCACCTGCAGAAGCGAAGTCGGAACTGAGGGCCGGGACCAAGTTC
>CAYYPB010000581.1:0-1721 GCA_964473405.1 uncultured Planctomycetaceae bacterium | reverse complement strand
CGCCGGTGCCACAGGGGCTTTTTCTTGGAGTGTTTCCATGGCCTATGCAGCGGGCGTTGACGTTGGATCGACGCAAACCAAGGCAGTGATTATCGACGAGGACCGGCAGATCGTCGGTCGCGCGCTGATCGATACGGGGGCGAATGTCGTTCACGCGGCCCAGAGCGCCTACGACGAGGCGATCAGGGCGTCGAAGGTGCCTGAGGTCGAGGTCGAGTACGTCATCGGCACAGGCTATGGCCGATACCGCGTGACCTTCGGAAACGATCAAGTCACTGAGATCAGTTGCCACGGTCGCGGCGCGGCCCACATGTTCCCCGGCACGCGGACCGTCGTGGACATGGGAGGCCAGGACACCAAGGCCATTCGCGTCAAGCCTACGGGCGAGATCGACGACTTTTGCATGAATGACAAGTGTGCGGCCGGGACGGGACGGTTCCTTGGTGCTGCTGCCGCGGCGCTGGACATCCCGCTTCCGGAGCTGGGCGACCGAGCCCTGCAGTACAACAAGCCCGTTCGGATCAGCACGACGTGTACGGTGTTCGCCGAGTCTGAAGTACTCTCGTGGCTTGGCAAGGGAAAGAAGATCGAAGACATCCTCTGGGGCGTGCATCAGTCGATCGCGTCGCGTTCGGCGGGGCTGCTCCGGCGCGTGGGCATCGAGGACGAGGTCACGTTCACGGGCGGCGTGACGAAGAACGTCGCGATGGTCCAGGCCCTCGAAGAGCGGATCGGGAAGAAGATGAATGTCAGCGAGGACTCGCACTACATGGGAGCGCTCGGTGCGGCGTTGTTCGCACTCGACCGCATCCTGGCCAGCAGAAATCCTCGCGACGCGGCGGAGGCGACACAATGACCATCACGGCCGGCATAGACGTAGGTTCCACCTATACCAAGGCGATCATCATCAACGAGGCCAAGAAGATCCTCGGCCGCGACGTTCGGCCGACCGGATTTCGGCTCGGCGAGGTTTCGCGACAGTCCTATGAAGGGTGCCTCGCCGCGGCGGGCATCAACGACGAGGACGTCGACTGCACCATCGCCACAGGTATCGGTCGGCATCAAGTCGACTTCAAGGACATCCACGTCACCGATCTGACCGCATCGGGTCGGGGGGCGAGGTTCTTGTTTCCCGACACGCGGACGATCCTCGATGTCGGCGGCCAAACGATGAAGTCCAGCCGACTGGACGACGCCGGCATGGTCAGGTCGTTTCGACTGAACGACAAGTGCGCGGCCGGGACCGGTGCATTCCTGGAAAAGACGGCCCGCTATATGGGTTTCTCGACGCAGGAGATCGGTCCGCTCATGGCGACGTCCAAGGATCCTGTGCCGATCTCGGGCGTGTGTGCCGTGTTCGCCGAATCGGAGGTTATCAACCACCTCTCGCTGGGTACGCCACCGTCGGACATCATGCAAGGCGCGATCGAGTCGCTCGTGGATCGATCGGTGCAGTTGATGAAGCGCGTCAAGGGCGAGCCGGAGTACACGCTCGTCGGCGGCATCCTGCGGTTCGAGACGATGGCGGCGGCCGTCTGTAAGTTGCTCAAGGCAGAGGTGAATGTGCCGGACGTCGAGACGGTGCAGTTCGTCGCCGCGTTCGGTGCTGCGATCTTGGGTTTGCGCCGGCTGGAGAAGCTGGCGGGGGAACAGGGCGCTCAGGCCGCCGACACGGAGTAGCGCCGTGCCAATCGAGCAGGGCCGCCACCAGAAGTGCGGCG
>CAYYPB010000580.1:0-1725 GCA_964473405.1 uncultured Planctomycetaceae bacterium | reverse complement strand
GGGTCATGCCGCAGGTCAGCAGCGGCTCGCTCGTCAAGTTCCTCTCCAAGAACACCGACGCAAGCGTCCTGGGCTGCACCGAAGCCTATCAGCAGATCAACAGCCACGAGATCGCCGAGGGCGTCTTCATCACACGGGGCAACGTGCAGACGTCCGCAAGCGTCGTCGTGCTAGGCTCCAAGATCAAACGAGAACTCTTCGGCGGTCGCCCCGCGTTGGATGAGAAGATCAAGATCTTCGGCCTGCGCGGGCCGCGGACGTTCACGGTCGTCGGCGTGATGGAAACCAAGGGCAACATCGCGTTTCAAGATGTGGACCGGCAGGTCATCATTCCCGTCACGACGGCGATGGACAAGCTCAACGGCATGGACTCGGTCCAGACGATCATGGTCGAGGCCATCTCGCCTGCCGATCACGACATCGAGGCCGCTCGGAGCCAAATCAAGAAAGAGCTTCGCCGCCGGCACAAGATCAGAGCGGGCAAGGACGACGACTTCAAAGTGCAGGCCCAGAAGGAGTTCGTCGAGCAGTTCTCGCAGTTCCAACAGATCATCGGCGTCGTCCTCGGGTCGATCGCCGGCATCAGTCTCGTCGTCGGCGGCATCGGCATCATGAACATCATGCTCGTAGCCGTCACCGAACGGACGCGAGAGATCGGCGTCCGCATGGCCATGGGAGCCCAGCGCGGCGACGTCCTGCGGCAGTTTCTCATCGAGGCCAGCGTCGTCTCCTTCATGGGCGGCGCGCTCGGCGTGCTGATGGGCTGGGGTCTGGCCAATTCGATCGAGCAGATCACGCGCCTCTTCGAAACCGTGACGACGGGCTGGTCCGTCACGATGGCCCTGGGCATGGCCACCTGCACCGGCATCGTCAGCGGCCTCTACCCGGCCTGGAAGGCCTCCCGCCTTGACCCGGTCGAGGCGCTGCGATACGAGTAGTAGCAGGGGAGATGACGGTTTTGCCTGCCAGGGACGAGCCGCGGGCTTCAGCCCGCGCGGTGTTTCTGCGTGAGTGAACGTCGCGATGCACGCACGTCCGCGCGGGCTGAAGCCCGCGGCTCGCTGCGCTGTTCCGTAGCGTCCGCTCTGCGGACCCTACACGTCACGAGTCGAGAGGCAAGGACGCCGCACAACCTTAGAGGGCAATCGCATGGCGCCTCGCCGCAACAAAGTCGCCGTCTTCGCCGGCACGTTCGATCCACCGACGCACGGCCACCTGAGCATCATCCAGCGCAGCCGGCGTTTGTTCGACAAGACGATCATCGCCGTCGGCGTCAATCCTGAGAAGGCCCCGATGTTCACCGCCGCCGAGCGCGTCGAGATGCTCGTCGAACTCGTCGGTACCGCGGACGATATCGAAGTCGAAGCCTACACCGGGCTAACGATGAACTACGTCCGCGACAAACACGCCGACGTGATCGTTAAGGGCATCCGCGATAGCGACGACCTGCGCAACGAACTGCGCCAGGCCAACGTCAACATGATCGCCGGCGACATCGAGACGATCTTTCTCTTCACCGACGACCAAAGCGCCCTCATCAGCGGCACACTCGTCCGCCAAATAGCAGAAATGGGTGGCCTGGAAGGCGGCCAAATCAGCCGCCTCATTCCCGATAGCGTCGTCGAACGCCTGCGGGCGAAGGCCGGGAGGTGAGATTACCCCGCAAGCGTCATGGACGCGACAGGCGTAGGGCGGGCTCCGCCCGCCGCCGACCTGGTGGTCGGC
>CAYYPB010000579.1:0-1730 GCA_964473405.1 uncultured Planctomycetaceae bacterium | reverse complement strand
GTAACTCTTCAGCCATCTGCAAGGCTGCGGCCCGTACACAACCCGACTTGCGCCATGGTTGATGATCGTGTATCCATGTCCGTATGGTTATGGACGCTTCGATTCAGGCTGAGCTTCGCACGATCATCGACGCGGCGCTGCGAGGGGAGCTGGACGAGGGATCGGTCGCGCGCGTTTACGAGTTGGGAGTCGAAGCCACAAGCGCCCTGATGCTCGCACTCAGTGCGCATGTCCTTGAGCAGCAGCGGCGCATCGCCGAGTTGACCGGCCCCGGACCACACGCGCCCCCCGGCTCGATCCCGCCATACGCCAAGGCGGTCGCGTTCAAGCACCGACCCAAGAAGCCCGGTGCCCGCGAGGGCCACGCCGGACGCCGACGGCCCGCGCCCGTGCCGGACGAACGCGTCGAGGTCGACGAACTTATATTATGTCCCGAGTGCAACGGCCGGGTGCTGCCCGCAAGACGCCGTCGCCGGCGCACCATCGAGGACATGCCCGACGACGCGCGCGTCAAGGCCACCGAGTATGCGATCCCCAGTCACTGGTGTCCGTGCTGCTGCAAGCATGTCGAGCCCCGCGTCGGCGCGGCGTTGCCCAAGGCCACCATCGGCAACAACCTTACAGCCATGACCGTCGCCTTTCACTACGGCCTGGGGCTCACGATCGACCAGACGCGCGATGTGCTGCTCAGCCCCTTACATACATATGTCAGCGCCGGCGGGCTGGTGGACCTGTGGCGGCGCGTCGCCGAGGTCTTGCTGCCGTGGTACGAACGGATCGGCGAGCAGGCGCGTGCGTCGGCGACGCTGCATGCCGACGAGACGGGCTGGCGCGTCAACGGCCGGACGCACTGGCTCTGGTGCTTCTGCAATCATAAGAACTGTTATTACATGATCGACGAGGGCCGCGGCGGGCCGGCGCTGAGCTCGTTCTTCACCGAGGCGTTCAAGGGCGTGCTGATTCACGACTTCTGGAGGCCCTACTCGTCGGTGCTGCTCGAAACAACCGGCGAGCACCAGTGCTGCCTGGTTCACCTGCTTCGCGAGCTGGATCATGTGAACGAGAAGTTACTACCGCGCAAGGACTGCGACGCGGCCGAGGAATGGTCGGCGTTCGTGAAAGCGTTGCGACGATTGATCCGCGACGGCATTCGTCTGCGTCGCCGCGATGACTTCGCGCCCGAGAAGTATCGATCACGGATCGTTCGGATCGACGAGAGATTGCGTTCGCTGGCCGAGCGTGTCTACGCCGACGAGGACGCGGCGCGATTAGCCAAACGCCTGCTGCGTCATCAGGATGAGTTGTTTACATTCTTGGATCGGCCCGAGTCGGACTGGAACAACAATCTGGCCGAGCGGATGATCCGTCCGGCGGTGATCCTGCGCAGGGCCAGCCAGTGCAACCGGAGTGAACGCGGGGCCGCGACGCAGGCGGTGTTGATGACGGTGTTCCGGACTCTCAAACTCCGCGGCCACGACCCGCGCCAAGCCATCGCCGACGCCCTGACCGCCTACGCGAACACCGGAAAACTCCCGCCCATGCCGCCAGCCGTTGAAGATGGCTGAAGAGTTACCTTTTTTCAAACCACCAGAACCCGACATACCCCCTCCCCCCCAGTCTACCACATTTCCATTCCCGACACAAGAGTAATATCAGCTCCATTCCCTTTTGAGGAGCCTTCTACAGGTAATATAAATCAAGAGTCCAAACTAAGTCATTATTCTGGCTTA
>CAYYPB010000578.1:0-1743 GCA_964473405.1 uncultured Planctomycetaceae bacterium | reverse complement strand
GCGGCTGCCGACCTTTATCTGAGCAGCCTGCGGCGCAGCGGCATCGATACGCTGATTCTGGGATGCACTCACTACCCGCTGCTACGCGGCGTCATCGAGTCGGTGATGGGCGACGGTGTGCGGGTCGTCGATTCGGCCGGCGCCGTGGCCGAGCGTGTGCGCGACGAAATCGCGGCGCGGAACCTGACAGCGGACAGCGGGACGGGCACCTCGTGCTTTTTCGTCACCGACGCCCCGGAGCGTTTTGTCAAGGTCGGATCGCGATTTCTCGGTGGTACCGTCGACTCCGCCGTGCGAATCGAGCGCGGCACCGGTCGGGTGCGGTGATCCGGCCGCACCGCGGCTTGATCTTCGGCCCGGCGCCGGGCACGATAACATATTTCTTCAAAGCAGGCGGCCTGACGAATGTTGGATTTCATCAAGAAGATTGTCGGTACCAAGAACGACCGGGTACTGAAGCGACTGCGGCCGGTGGTCCAGGAGGTCAACGACCTCGAGGAATCGATCGCCGCCCTCAGCGACGACGAATTGCGTGCTCGCACGGAAGCTTTTCGGGCTCGTATCCGAGAGGGCACGGCGTCCGACCGCGAAGAGCTGGAGCGTCTCGAGGCGGCGGTCCAGGAGGCCTACACCAGCGACGAGGAGAGCGTCGAGGACGCGCGCGAGGCTGTCGTCGAGCAGGAGAAGAGGCTCTACGAGGCCGAGGGGCACGTCCTGGACGAGATCCTGCCCGAGGCGTTCGCATGTGTGCGCGAAGCGTCGAAGCGGACCATCGGGCTGCGTCACTACGACGTTCAGATTATCGGCGGTATCGTGCTCCACCAGGGCACGATCGCCGAGATGAAGACCGGCGAGGGCAAGACGTTGGTCGCCACGCTTTCCCTGTACCTAAACGCTCTCAACGGGCGTGGCGCTCATCTGATCACCGTCAACGACTACCTGGCCCGGCGCGACGTGCAGTGGATGGGCCCGATCTTTCACGCTCTCGGCCTCACCGTCGCGTCGGTCGTCCACGAGGCCAGTTTTCTGTTCGATCCCACCTACGTCGTGCACGACTACCGCAGGCTCAACCTGCGTCCGGTCGATCGCCGCGAGGCTTACGCCGCCGACATTACCTACGGGACCAACCATGAGTTCGGCTTCGACTACCTGCGCGACAACATGAAGTTCACGCTGGAGGAATACGTCCAGCGCGAGCTGACTTACTCGATCGTCGACGAGGTCGACAACATCCTCATCGACGAAGCGCGTACGCCGTTGATCATTTCCGGGCCGGCCGAGGAGTCGACCGAGAAGTACTTCAACATCGACCGCCTGGTGCCGCGCCTGCGCCGCGGGGCGACCGTCGTCGGTGACGTGCGCGAGGAAGAGCGCGCGGCGATCGATGCCCAGGGTGATTACACCGTCGACGAGAAGTCGAAGAGCGTGACGTTGACCGAGCAGGGGGTCACCAAGATCGAGCGCATGCTCAACATCCCCAACCTTTACGAGCCGAGTGAGATCGGCACCCTGCACCACGTCCAGCAGGCTCTCAAGGCGCACGTCATCTTCAAGCGCGACGTCGACTACATCGTCAAGGACGGACAGGTGATCATCGTCGATGAGTTCACCGGCCGCCTGATGCCCGGCCGGCGCTGGTCGGACGGGCTCCACCAGGCGGTGGAGGCCAAGGAGGGGGTGCGGATCGAGCGCGAGAACCAGACCCTGGCGACGATCACGATCCAGAACTACTTTCGCATGTAC
>CAYYPB010000577.1:0-1743 GCA_964473405.1 uncultured Planctomycetaceae bacterium | reverse complement strand
AATGCGTGCTCGAGCTGTGGCGGGTGTGCGCGGCGCGCCCCGCGGGCGGGGCGACGACCGGCGCGCCCCGGCGGGGCCCCCCTGCCGCCCAATAGCGGGGTCCGCGTGATGGGACGATGTGCGCTCCCTTACGGTCGCGGCTCTGATCGCTCCGATCTACTGCCGCGCGAGTTCTTTCGGTTCGGGGAAGTTGATGAGGACCGCTCGTTTGCGGCCGTGGAAGACGAAGAAGCTCCCGGCGGCGACGGCGGCAGCGCCCGCGTCGAGGGCTTCATGGAGGTGCGCGACCGAGCCGGCCCCGCCGCAGGCGATGACGGGCACATCGACGGCGACCGCGACCTTCTCGACGAGTTGCATGTCGTAGCCCTCGGACGTGCCATCGCGGTCGATGGCGTTGATGAGAATCTCGCCGGCACCACGTTCGGCGGCCTCGACGGCCCACTCCACGGGCTCGCGCCGGGTCTTGACGGTCCCGCTATGCGTGTGGACGAGATAGCCGCCCGTCCATTTCTTCCTGGCATCGATAGACACGACGACACTTTGGTTGCCGAAGAGCCCGGCGATCTGTGTGATGATCTGGGGGTCGGCGACGGCGGCGGAGTTGATGACGACCTTCTCCGCGCCGGCCTTGAGGATGTCACGGGCATGATCGACGCCGCCGATGCCGCCGCCGACGCCGAAGGGCATGTAGCACTCGTCGGCGAGCTGCTGGACGAGTTCGAGCCGCGGCGTGCGGCCTTCGGCGGTGGCGGTGATGTCCAGGAAGAAGAGCTCGTCCACCTCCTTCTCGTTGAAGATCTTGATCGCGTTGATGGGGTCGCCGACGTACTGGTAGTCCTTGAAGCGGACGCCCTTGACCAGGCCGTCGCCCCGCAGCAGCAGACTCGGAATCACTCTCGGCAAGAGCATGGTCAGGCTTCCTCGACGAATCGGCGGATCACTTCGATGCCGCGTCGGTGGCTCTTCTCGGGATGGCATTGCGTGCCGAAGATGTTATCGCGGCGCAGGACCGAGACGAAGTCGCGGCCGTAATGCGTCGTGGCGACGACGTCCTCGTCGCGGTCGCATGTGACGAAGTAGGAGTGTACGAAGTAGAACCGTTGGTCAGGCTGAACGTCGGCGAGCATGGGGGATGGCCGTTTGACGTTGAGGAGGTTCCAGCCGACATGTGGGATGCGGAGTCGGTCGTTATTCTCGCCATCGCCGAAATCGAACCGTCGTGTATCGCCATCGATCCAGCCAAGGCCGTCTGCGTCGCCTTCCTCGCTGTGGCGTGTGAATAGCTGCATCCCGAGGCAGATGCCCATGATCGGCGTCTTATCTTCGAGGGCCTTCTTGTTCAGAACGTCGATGAGTCCGGCGGTCGTGAGGTTCTGCATGCCCATGGCGAAGTGTCCGACGCCGGGGAGGATGAGATGTGTCGCTTGGTCGATGACGGCCGGGTCGGCACTGATCGTCGCCTCGAACTTCAGCTTCTCCAGTTTGTGGAGGATGGAGCGTAGGTTGCCCATGCCGTAGTCGATGATGACGATCATTGAGTGTACTTTCCTGGTGGGATCGGTTCCGCCGTTCGCAATGCTGTTCCGATCAGAGCCGCGACCGTGAGGGAGCGCCTATCGCTCCAGTGCGAGGGCCCTGCTATTCGGCGGCAGGCGCTCCCTTTTTGTTGGGGTTTTGGTGTGGGTCGCGCCCTTGTTTCGCGTCTTGTGTTTTTTATACCACACTCACCCCTCCGCACACTCG
>CAYYPB010000576.1:0-1749 GCA_964473405.1 uncultured Planctomycetaceae bacterium | reverse complement strand
CCCGTCGCTTGCGCTCAGGGCTCGGATTCTCACCGCCGAAACTGTCATGGACCCTGGACATCCCGGGAAGGCGGCATTCCTCCCCTCAGCCCCCGGCCTTGCTGGGGGGCGGCGTGCCCGCCGGACCAAGGGGTGATTTCCCCCCGGCAAGGCCGCGGGCTGTGGGAAAGTGGAGCCCGCTCTACATCTCAGGACGTGCTGAGCAGGGAGAGTGCCGTGAGCAGATAAACGGCCGCGCTGAGGGCGTCGTTGGTGGTGGTGATGAGTGGGGCCGTGGCGATGGCGGGGTCGATGCCGAGGCGGCGGAAGAGGAAGGGCATGGTCAGGCCCAGCGTGCCGGACAGCAAGATGGCGAAAGTCATCGCGAGGCCCACCGCCAAGGCTACGCGCCAGGCTTCTCCACCGGCGGCGAGGAACTCGACGGCACCTGGCAGAATCCCGGCCTTGGCTACGGCGAGTGCGCCGACACCCGAGAACAAACCTGTTCCTACCCCAATGATGACGGCGATTCGCATTTCGCGGACGGCGGCGATGCTGAAGCGGGACGCGGACGGGTCGCCTCGTCCCATGGCCCGGACGATGACGGTGGATATCTGGACCCCGGCGTTACCGCCCATCGCGGCGATGGGAATAAGGAAGGGGAGGATGAACTCGATCTGCCCCGGTGGGAACTCGGGGCCGAGATACATCGCGATCAGCGCCCCGACGAACGTCCCCGCAAGGCAAGGCAACAGCCACCGAGCACGAACACTGGCGGCGTGCAGAACGCTCGTGGAGGCGAACTCCTCGGCGTCCGTGCCGGCCATGTGGAGCATGTCCTCTTCGGCCTCTTCTCCGGCGACTTCGAGGACATCATCGTGCGTGATGACGCCGACGAGCCGATCCGCCGCATCGATGACCGGCAGGGCCACGACGTCGTACTTCTCGAACTTGTTCTTGACGGCCTCCTGATCATCGTCCACACGGGCCGTGAACAGATCGGACAGCAGGAGCTTGTCGATGGGCATCGCCGGCGGCGAGGCGATGAGACTCATGGGCGGCACAACGCCTGAAAGCTTGCCGGCGTCGTCCACGCAGTAGATGTAGTATGTCGTGAGCTTCTGGTCTTCGGTGAGTCGCCGGATGCGATCGATGGCGTCGGAGACCGTGGCATCCGCCAGCACCGCGACAAAATCGCTATTCATGATGCCGCCGGCCGAGTCCTCGTCGTATTGACGCAGGGGCTCGACGACGGCCTTCTGTTCGGGCGGGAGATGTTCGACGACCTGGTCCGCGATGTCGTCGTCGAGTTCGTCCAGAACGTCGACCACATCGTCGGCCGGCAATTCCTTCAGAACGTCGGAGACTTGTTCGTTGGTGAAATCTTCCAGAACGTCGGAGCGGACCGCCTCTTCTAGAAGTACAATGGCTTCGGCCGTCGTGCGCGGCGGCAGCAGAAAGAGTATTCGCGAACGCTCCTCTTCGGCGACTTGCTCCATGCAGTCGGCGACATCGGCGGCGTGAAGATCGGCTAGAAACGAGCGCAGCGCCTCATCGTCCGCGCCGTCGAGAAGCACGCGGAGGTTCTGGAAGAGGGTCTCGCCGTTTCCCGACTCTTGCACCATCTCTCGTCATTCCCTGAAACGCCAAAACGACGCATTATGACGAGAAATGGGCGTGTGACAATGGGGAGAAGCGTGCGGCGGCGCGATCGAGTCCATGACAGTTCAGGCGGCATATATCCGAGCCCTAAACATGTGTGCCCGGCTC
>CAYYPB010000575.1:0-1752 GCA_964473405.1 uncultured Planctomycetaceae bacterium | reverse complement strand
AAGGGCCGTGGGCGGCGTATCCGTCGGCGGGCGCGGCCTGATCGGCTATCTCATCAGTTCGAACTGGCTCGCCATCGTCGGCAAGGGCCCCTTCGTCGAGTTCGACCCCCCCACCGAGTTCGTTTCGTCCGGTCCTTATCGCTGGATGCGCAATCCCGTCGCGGCCCTGCTCATCGTGACGATGCTGGGCGAGGCAATCTACTTCGGCTCGCCTGGGATCCTCTGTTTCTTCCTGTTGGGATTCCCCCTCGCGCAGTATCAGGTGACGAAGATCGAAGAGCCGCGTCTGACGGAGCGGTTCGGCGAATCGTACACCGCCTACTGCAAGCGCGTGCCGCGGTGGATGCCGAAGCCGCCGAGCGACGACGCCTGACACGTCCACGGATCGCAATCCGCGGGTTTCCGGAACTCGCTCAAAGACTGGGTGCCCCATGTGCTTTGACTGGGTGGCCCATGTCCTTTGGACGTGGGGGACTCGATGACGCACGCGCCGGGCGCCCCGATCATCGAGTCCCCCACCTCCAGAGGAGGCGGGCCACCCACTTTGCGTCTGGGCCGGTGTCACGCGCCGCGCTTCCGCAGCACGACCTCCACGTTTGCGTGCTGCTGGATCGGCCCGTCGCCGTGGCGGTGCTTGGGGCCGAGGCCTTCCCAGTGATGCACCGGCTGCAAGTCGGGAAACAACGCGAGCATCTCGTCGGGCTCGAGGTACGTTCGGATCGTGCCGTCGGCGTCCTTGCCATCACCGTCGACGAATGAGTTGCGACCGATCTTCTTGGATGTCTCGACGCGCCTGGCGTAAGACGCCTCGGCCGTGGTCCATGCGGTGATGAAGGCGAGCCCGCCCGGTGCCAGCCAGCGACCGATGCGACCGGTGAGGACGCCGATCAACCCGCGTGTCAGGACTTGGATCAGCCCGAAGACGAGGATGCCGCCGTAGGTCTCGGGCTCCGCCTCGAACGTGTCGAACCCGCAGGCGTGTACGGTGATCGGCAGCCCTTCGGCCGCGGCCACCTTGGCCACCATCTCGGTCGCCACGGTCGAAGGATCGATCGCATCCACGCGAAAGCCCTGCCTCGCCAGATAGAGCGCGTGTCGCCCCTGGCCCGCGCCGATGTCCAGAATCGCCGCGCCGCGCGGCAGCTCATCCACAAACCGCCGCAGCACCGCCTCCGGCTCGGTGCCGAGGACATCCTCGGTCGTGCGATACTGGTCGTCGTAGTCGTCCATGCTGTACTATTCCTCTCGGCGAGCCCGGGTTCGGGATCGTTTGAGTCCTTGAGAAGCACTTTGCCCTGTGGGCCGTATGGCGTCAAACAGCCAGGTGGCCACAGGAGATCCGCTTCTTGACGAGGAGGCCGGGCGGCTGCTAGGTTTCAGACTTGAAACAGCGGCCGGACCTCCCGAGGCCGGATGTCGACTCGGCTAATCCGCAAGGCGGCCCAACATGAGAGACAGCATGACGCAACAACTTGTCGAAAACGCCGCCGGGCGGCTTGTGCCCACGGAAGTCAATGATATCACCGCCGTGCCGTTCAAGGGGGTCGGAAAACATGCGCCGGAGGGACGCAAGGCGTGTCCGCCGATTCGGACCTGTAACGACTATCCTCGGGATGGGAACAAGGTTGTGGCCGATGCGCGCTCGGTTGGTGATGCGCCGGCGACGCCTGATGGCGAAGGACGAGCCGCGGGCTCTAGCCCGCGAGGACGTTCGGAGACCTGTCGACTTACGACAGTGACTGGCGGCGGTGC
>CAYYPB010000574.1:0-1764 GCA_964473405.1 uncultured Planctomycetaceae bacterium | reverse complement strand
GGCCTCGCAATCGCGCATCTACGGAGGGCATCGGCTTCTCATACCACAACCCGGCGGCCTCGCTCGGCGAAGCCGATCCGAGCGTCAGCGAGCGGGTCATGTGGCGCGGGGCCTCCCCACGAAGACCCGTCGCTGACGCTCTGGGCTCTGATCGGCTTCGCCGATGCTGACGCGTACGGGGCGACGTCCGACCGCCCCGGCCATGAGAGGACTCACCATGACGCTACCGATCTACTACGAGCGAGACGCCGACGCCGACATCCTCCGCACGCGGACGATTGCGGTCCTCGGTTACGGCAGCCAAGGACAAGCGCACGCACAGAATCTGCGGGACAGCGGCCACCGCGTTCTCGTCGCGCAACGACCCGGCGGGCCGAACCACGCGCTGGCCATCGAACATGGGTTCGACCCGCTGACCATCGACGAAGCCACACGACGGGCAGACCTGCTCATCGTGGCTCTGCCGGACGAAGAGATGGGCCGAATCTACGCAGCCCAGATCGCCCCCGTACTCCGCGACGGCCAAGCCCTCGGCTTCGTTCACGGCTTCGCCATTCACTTCGGCGCGATCGCCCCACCGCCCGGCGTCGACGTCCTCATGATCGCCCCCAAGGGCCCCGGCTCACTCGTTCGCCAAGCCTTCGAGCGCGGCGGCGGGCTCGCCTGCATCTTCAGCGTGCATCGGGACGCGACCGGCCATGCCAAGCCGATCGCCCTCGCCTGGGGAGCGGGCATCGGCGGCGGCAAGGGCGGCATGATCGAAACGACCTTCGCATCAGAATGCGAGGCCGATCTATTCGGCGAGCAGACCGTGCTGTGCGGCGGTGTGGTCGAGCTGATGAAATCGGCGTTCGACATCCTGATCGAGGCTGGTTTTCCCGAGGAGGTGGCCTACTTCGAGTGCGTCCACGAGGTCAAGCAAGTCGTCGATCTTCAGTACGCCGCCGGCCTCGCCGCCATGCGGTCGCGCATCTCCAATACCGCTTCGTACGGTGGCCTGACACGCGGCCCCAGGCTGGTCACAGATGCCACGCGAGCCGAGATGCGGACCATCCTCGCGGAGATTCAGTCGGGCGCGTTCGCAAAGGAATGGCTGGCGGAGTGCGCCGCCGGCAAAGCGCGCCTCACCCACCTCGAATCCACCGAGGCCGAGCACGCTTCGGAGCCGGCGGGTCGCAAGGTCCGAGCACTCATCACCAAACCGCAAGCGACCTGATCGTAGCATCTCTCGGCCCACATCAGTATCGGCGAAGCCGATCAGAGCCCAGAGCGTCAGCGGCGGGTCTTCATGGAGGCATCGTGGGTCGTCGGCCCCGCGCGGGCTGAAGCCCGCGGCTCTTCATTGCGGCTGAAGCCCGCGGCTCTTCCTTGCAGGCCCCGCCCGCTTGGAGTAGATTGGCCACCCAACACCGGGGACGTAGCTCAGTTGGGAGAGCGTCGCGTTCGCAATGCGAAGGTCGAGGGTTCGAGCCCCTTCGTCTCCAGTCAGGTCAAACGAGCCGAGGTCAAACCAACCGGGCTAACATCATGGATCCTGCCACCAACATCAGTGCCATGCTCAACGCCGTCTTCGGGATTCTGGGCGAGGCGATTGCCGCGTTGATAATCCCTATCCAGTCACTCATCGTGACGCCGCTCCTGCAGCTTCTAGGGTTGCTCGGCTAGTGCATCGCCACAGTTCCTTCCGCGAGTTCATCGCGCGATGCGTGTTGTGGCACAGGCGTCCCGCCTGTGGTTCCACCGGCGGGACGCCGGTGCCACAGA
>CAYYPB010000573.1:0-1765 GCA_964473405.1 uncultured Planctomycetaceae bacterium | reverse complement strand
AGCCCCTGCACACACACACATACAAACATCCGGGGACACCGCCGATGCGACTTTTCAAGAGAGCCGGTTCGATTCTGGCGGGCGATGTGCTCGACCTGGCCAGCGCGATCAAGACATGCGAACGAGCCGGGGCCGACATCGTCACGCTGGACGTCTCCGATGGGCATTTCGTCCCGACCATCAGCTTTGGCGAAGATGTCGTCCGCCGCACCGCTGAGGTGACGAAGCTTCCCGTCGAAGTGCATCTCATGGTCGCCAAGCCCGAGGACTGGGTCGTTCGCATGGAGGGCTGCGGTCAGTTCCGGATGGTCTTCCACCTGGAAGCCAGCCATCGCGCGATGGGCGTCGTCCAGGCCATCGCCAAGCAAGACGTCCTGCCGGGCATCGCGATCAACCCCGAAACATCGATTGCCGCGCTTGAGCCGCTGCTGCCCTACATCGACAACGCCTGCATCATGGGGATCGCGCCAGGCTTCGCCGGCCAAGCGATGCTAGAGACGACGTTCGGCCGCGTCGCGGCACTGCGTCGAATGATCGACGAGTTGGGCACGCAGACGAGCATCACCGTCGACGGCGGCGTCAAGGCCCACAACGCCAAGCTGCTCGTCGAGTCCGGCGCCGACGTCCTCGTCGTCTCCTCAGCCATGTACGGCCACAAGAACCCCGACGCCAGTCTCAATGAGATTCGCAGCTCGGTTGGGTAGCCTGCTTGCCCCGAATCACGGAGAAACCGTGCCGCATCGTGTTTTCCGAGATCGTCTTGGGGAGCATGAACTGCCGCAGGTAGTCCGGGCCGCCGGTCTTGTCGCCGAGGCCGGACATCTTGAGGCCGCCGAACGGCTGGCGGTCGACGCGCGACAGCGTGATCTTGCGATTGATGTAGAGCATCCCCACCTCCAACCGGCGTCGAGCCAGCTCGATGTTCCGTGGACTTCGCGAATAGACGCCGCCCGCCAGGCCGTAAGGTGTGCCGTTGGCGATCTCCAACGCTCGCTCGAAGGACTCTGCCCGAAGTACCGCCAGAATCGGAGCCATGCACTCTTCCCGCGCGATGTGTGCATCGGGCGAGACATCGGCGAAGACGACCGGTGCGAAGAAATGCCCCACCCCGACGTCGGCGTTGTCCGAGGCTGCCAGCAGGCGCCGCGCCTCGCGGTTGCCCATTTCGACGAACGCTTTGGCACGTTCGACCGCCGCCGCGTCAATCAAGGGACCGACCGTTGTGCCGGGCAACTCCGCCGATGCGGGCCGAACCCCGGCCACGGCACCGCCAAGCTTGTCGAGATAGTCGTCGTAGGCCCCGCCGACAACGATCACGCGCGAGCAGGCCGTACACTTCTGCCCCGAATAGCCGAACGCCGAGGCCATCGTGGCCTGAACGGCCTCGTCGAGATCGGCATCGTCATCGATGATGATCGCGTTGTTGCCGCCCATCTCGGCGATGACATGCTTGAACGAATCTCGCTGGGGATGCAGCTTGCGAGCGTCCTCGATGATGCCGCAGCCGACGTCACGAGAGCCGGTGAACGCGATCATGTCGACGCCGGGATGCTGGACGAGATGTCGACCCACTTCGGAACCCTCGCCCGGCACGAAGTTGAGTACCCCCGGCGGCAACCCCGCCTCGATGAGGATGTCGCACATCTTCACCCCGCAGACGGCCGCCGCGCCGGCGGGGTTGGCCACCACCGTGGTGCCCGTCACCAGCGCCGCGGAGAGCATCGCGGCACGCGAGGCCGCTCGGCGACAGAGAGGACCCATCGCG
>CAYYPB010000572.1:0-1772 GCA_964473405.1 uncultured Planctomycetaceae bacterium | reverse complement strand
GTCGTCCTGCTGATCTGGTCTGCGGAAGGGTTGACGCGCTTCGGGGATTGGCTGGGCGGCACTGTATAAGCGCTCCGGCCCTCGCCGGGCGGCGGACAGCTAGCCACATCGCGCCGCAGGCCGCAGTTGCGGCCGGCTGTTTGCTTCACGATCGGTCGCCTCGGGCGCGGGCGTTCGCTCGCTCGATGTCGAGCCCTTCTCGTCGGCGCCGCCTTCGAGTTCGGCGAGGATGTCCGCCTCGTCGTCGGACATCGCCGACTCGGACATGCCGATCTCCAGGCTACTGACGAGGTCGTCGCTTGCGGTGAGTTGCTCGAGGATCTCCTCGGCGTTGACGGCAGCCTCGGTCAAGTCCTCGCTGGTCGGCAGGCTGGCCATCGTCCCGGTCTGGGCCAACTCCAAGTTATGGATATGGGTGCTGATGATGTTGATCTGTTTGCTGAGCATCGCGGCACTGGTGTTGCACCGCGTGATGTCCTTGCGAAGCCGGGAAATCTGCGCGGCCTTGCTGCGTCGGGCAACTTTCGATGCAGCGGCCTTGCCTTCGGCGATCAACGTGTGTTCGTGCTTTTCCAGCTTGCCGACGTCGCCGTAGATCCGTTCGAGTCGGCTGGACAGCGAGGCCCGGCGCTCCGACAAGACGTTGATCTTCTTGGCCTCTTCGCCCTCTTTCGAGAAAAGGCTCTTGATCCACTCCGCCAATGACATCGACTCGTCCTCCACGTCGCTCGCCACGGTCGCCCCGCGGTACAACATCTTCGCCCCCACGCTGCCGGTCACGCGCAGCTCGGGGTCGGCCTTGGCGATCTGCTCCAGCGCATTGTCTACGAGCGGTGCGGGCAAGTCCAATTCGCGCGCCAGCTTCTCGGCCGAGATGCCGCCGGTGAGCAGGTCTGTGCTGTGTTCCTCGACCGCCTGTTTGACGCGGCCGACCTTGTCGCCCACGTCCTCCGGGTCGAACAGCTTGACGAGCTTCTCGTCCAGCTTGCCATCGCCGGCGACGCGCCAACCGCCCCCGTCTCGCGGAGCGGCCAGGATGAGCCTCACGTTCTGGAAGTCCGGCGGGCTGGCCCACACGTCCTCCGTGAAACCGCTGGGACTGCACACGCTGACGATGTGCGGAGCTTTGGCCCCGGTCGTCAGCCCTTCGACGTGCGACATCAACTGCGCCATCGTCACCGGCGGCGGCTCGTCCGGTTCGAGGATCCCGCCCGGCGGCGCGAGGACGCTGCCGATCGTCACGCTCTTGACGCGTTTGAAGAACAGCCAACGACGCTCGAAGCCGCGAATGGTGAAACCCTTGCCGTGGGGCATCTCGCCGTACAGGTCGCGATCGTAGATCCGCCGGTCGACCATGGCCGCGCGAACCTGCTCGCCCCGGTCGTGGTCCTCTCGCTTGAACCACGAGCCGGCGATGTGCCGACTCCCGGTCGCCTTGAGGTTCGCCGTGACGCCGGCCAGATAGCTGGACTCGACTTCCTTCGCGATGTTCGCGTGCGTTTTCATGCGCTACTCGATGCGTTCCCACGCCACGCCAATGGCGGCGGCAGGGGCAGTCGCCCAACAGGGGATTGGCCGTTGGGCGGGAAATATCGCCCACCCGGTCCTATGATCGTACCTTGTTTGAGCGGGGACGTCTTGTCCGCCGGCGCCCACGCTCTGAGATGGGTGGCCCACCTCCTCTGGAGGTGGGGGACTCGATGATCCGGCCGCGCTGCGCGTCGCTCATCATGCTCACCCTGTGCTACGGACATGTGTGACACGCCCCCCAC
>CAYYPB010000571.1:0-1804 GCA_964473405.1 uncultured Planctomycetaceae bacterium | reverse complement strand
GAACCCCAACGCGCCTGCATCATGTCGGCTTGACCGGGCAGCGTCGGCAGGCCCTGAGCCTCGCAGGCGTCCAGCAGTTTGTCACGCTCGGAAACTACTGCTTCATCACCGGCGCGGCACGCTGCACGGCCGACACGCCGCCGTACGTCATCCTCTCACACGACGGGCTCGTTCAAGGCATCAACGTGAAAGGCCTGGCCCGCTGGGGATTCGCCGACGTCTGCATTCAACAGCTTCGCGATCTCTGCAAGATCATCTACCCGCGTAGAACACAGTCTCCCAATCACCATCGCCTGCGAAACCTCTACGGCATCATCCCCTGGCCCCGCGACCCGAAGATCGGCACGGCAACGCTGGCCCGACGACTCAGGGAAGCCGAGGCCCGCGCTTTCAGCGACGAACACTGCACGCGCATGATCGAGTTTCTCAAGCGGTCCATCCACACGGGCGTCCACGGGCGCTATCTGGAGTCCTGCCGCCGTGACAACGGCATGGCGGCCGCATCGCAGTTCTATCAGGGGGGCAACGGCAAATCGGAAGGACGCATTTCGTGACAGACCAACCCGTCCGCACGGCCGTCGTGGGCGTCGGCCACATGGGACGACACCACGCCCGGCTCTACAGTGAGATCCCCCAGTCAACGCTCCTCGCCGTCGTCGATGCCGACCTCGATCGAGCCTCCAAGTACGCCAAGGACTACGGCGCACATGCGTTCGCCTCCGTCGACCAGCTGCCCGACGACGTGCAGGCCGTCTCCGTTGCTGTGCCGACCATCCACCACCGCGCAGTCACCGAGACGCTGCTGAAGCGCGGCATCGCCGTGCTGGTCGAGAAGCCGCTGGCCCCCACGGTCGAGGACGCCGACGCGCTCTTGGACTGTGCCCGCAAGACGGGCTCTCTGCTGGCGGTCGGTCATACCGAACGGTTCAATCCCGTCGTCCGCGCCATGACGCGACTGGAGCTCAAGCCCAAGTACATCGAGGCTCAACGGATCAGCCCGTTCCGCTTTCGCTCGGCGGACATCGGCGTCGTCTCGGACATGATGATCCACGACATAGATATCATCCTTCACCTCGTCAAGTCGCCGGTCGAGCGGGTTGATGCCGTGGGCGTCAATGTCCTGGGCCCGCACGAGGATGTCGCCAACGCTCGCGTCGTCTTCAAGAACGGTGCCGTGGCCAACTTCGCCGCATCTCGGCTGGCGTTGAAGACTGATCGGCGCATTCGGGTTTTCTGTCAGACGGCCTATCTCTCGCTCGACTATCAGCGCAAGACCGGCGTGGCGATCACGCGAGATGCGAATCTCGACATCATCGCACTGGCCAAAGACAAGAACCTCGACGACCTCGCGCAGCTCGCCAACGTGGACTTCGGCCAGATGGTCAAGGTCGAGCCGTTGGCGATCAATGACGTGGAGCCGCTCAAGGCCGAACTCGAGTCATTCCTCGGAAGCGTTCGAACCGGCACGCCCCCCGCCGTCACGGCCGAAGACGGTGCCGCCGCCGTCCGGCTCGCCGCCGACATCGTCAAGGCCATTGCGGCGCACGACTGGCAAGAGTCGTAACCGGCGGCAGCTAAATCGTTGAGGGTCGGTGGCGCGGTCCAGCTCCTGCGGGGGTGCATGACGCAAGGTTCTTCGCGGGTTTCCGGGCACTACTGTCCCAGCCCCGCACGGGCGAAGACCAATAGCCCACGGCGTCAGCCAATGGTCTCCACACAACTCCGCCCGCACGTGCGAACCGGCCCCGAAGGGGTCGCGGGCAGTAGCCACGGGTGGAGCGCAGCGGAACCCGTGGTAGCGCCG
>CAYYPB010000570.1:0-1810 GCA_964473405.1 uncultured Planctomycetaceae bacterium | reverse complement strand
GGCGACCTAGCGCTGTCATACTAGACAGACCGATAGGAGCGTGTCGAGAGAGTTGACATCTTTTCTTGTCTCCTCAGGGCAATCGCATCTGCGTTGTCGTGGGCGAGTGCCCATCTCCTCTTCGAGCGTGGGCTGACAATCCGCAGCCCGCGACTTTGCCGGGCGTATCGCCGCTGCGTTTGTCAGCGGACCGCCTCCCGGCGAAGCCGGGGTCTACGGGAAGGACCGGCGATCTGACGACACGGCACAAGGGCGAGAATGCGCCTCAAGTCGGACGAGCGGGCGTAACGCGGCAGGTGGACTTGATCCGAGGCGCAGGCTTTCCCGGCGCGCCGGGACGCGGCCGTGCGATGCAGGTAGTTTTCTCTCGCATCGAAGCACCGCGCGGGCTGAAGCCCGCCGCTCGGAGCAGGCGGATCGCTGGACACCCGGCCTCGCAACGGCTATAGCATCGCCGGTGGGGCGGTCGAGATACCGCGATCCGCGCCCAATGGGAACGAGATGCCATGAAGCTCATCGTGCAGATTCCGTGCTTGAACGAAGAAGGGACTTTGCCCGCGACGCTGCGCGACATTCCGCGCACAATCGAGGGTCTCGATGCGGTCGAGATTCTCGTTATCGACGACGGGTGTACCGATCGCACCGTCGAGGTCGCTCGCGAACTCGGCGTCGATCACATCCTCAGCTTTACGGGCAATCGCGGGTTGGGTCACGCCTTCGCCGCAGGGATGGACTTCTGCCTCGAACACGGCGCGGACATCATCATCAATACCGATGGTGACAACCAGTATCACGGCGGCGACATCCCCAAGCTCGTCCAGCCGATCCTCGATGGCCGGGCAGACCTCGTGATCGGCGACCGAGAGCCGGACAAGATCGCGCACTTCTCGTTCTTCAAGAAGAAGATGCAGAGCCTCGGCAGCAAGGTCGTCAGTCGCCTGGCGAACATGCACGTTCCCGATGTCGCCAGTGGTTTCAAGGCCTACAGCCGAGAGGCCGCGATGCGCATCGTCTATTCCACGGACTTTGACCACACAGTCGATCACGTCATCCAGGCGGGTCGCAAGCGGATTGTTACAACCACGGTGCCGATCCGAACGAACGAGAAGCTCCGCGAGTCGCGGTTGTTCTCCAACATCGGCGTCTTCATCACGCATTCGCTCGGCATCATGCTTCGCGTCTATTCTTCCTATCGGGCCATGAAGCTCTTCACGATCGCCGGCTTGCTCACGTTCGGCTTCGGCTTCCTGATCGGCGTGCGGTTTCTCTGTTTCTTCCTCTTCACAGACGACCACAGCGAGCACATCCAGTCGCTGATCCTGGCCTCGATCCTGATGCTCGCCGGCGTTCAGATGTTCCTCACCGGCATCGTCGCCGACCTCATCAACGCCAGCCGTGGTGTTATCGAGGACGTTTCGTTCCGGTTGCGCAGGATGGAACTGCGTAGCCATCGGGATCAGCAAGAAGACAAGAAGTAGGTCGCGATCCGAAAGGTGGGCGCAGGTCGCAAGACAAAGCCCACGACCGGCCGGCCGTGGGCGGGAAACACCTCAACTGTTGCCCGCCGTGTGTCTTGCGGCGGCGAACGCGATGGCCCGATCGTCGGAGCCGGGCTCGTCCTTCATCTCCTTCGCGAGTCGTTCAAACTCGGGCTCGACCCCCAGGAAGACCTTGACGATGTCGCGGTCGAATTGCGTTCCGGATTCTCTGAGAATGATGTCGACGGATGTGCGATGGGCGAAGGCGTCCATATAGACGCGCTTTGTCGTCAACGCATAATCGATGTCCGCACGCGCACGACTCGGCCGAG
>CAYYPB010000569.1:0-1812 GCA_964473405.1 uncultured Planctomycetaceae bacterium | reverse complement strand
CCGTGTGCGGCGGCCCCCCGCTCTCGCCCAGGGGGGCGGGTGACGGCCCCCTCGCCCGCCGGGAGGATGCGACCCACCGAGTCAACCCCGCCGTTGAGCGCGTCCATGGCGAGATGGACCTTGTGGAGCAGCACGTCGGGCTTGGCGGTATCGAACTCGTTGCGAAGCTGGAGCGTCGTGGCGTTGACGTTGTCGGCAATCGTGTGGATCTTGGCCATGAGGGTGGCCTTCTCTGAGGCCGTGAGTTCGTCGGCCATCGCGGCGGTCATGCGATTGATGTCGCCAAGGGATTGGTTGAGCTTGGCGATGAGCGACAGCTCTCCTTCGGGATCGAGTTGCGACTTGATCTGGCCGAGAAGACTCGTGGGGTCGTCGCCGTTGAGTTCGCTCTGGAACGACGCGAGCAGCGCCGGAAAGCCGCCCGGCTCGGAGCCTTCGATGATGCCGTCGGCGGTATCGAACTCTTCGCTCGCCTCGCCGATGTCGATCTTGATCAGTCCGTCGCCGCCCAGCGGGGGGCCTTCGGCGAAGGCGGAGCAGTCCTCCCGCAAGACGATGGTTTCCAGAATCTCCGCCTTTACGACGACGTAGGGCATCGCGCCGACCGCTGCGGCCTTCTCGTCAGCCTGCGGGGGTTGGAGCGCGGCCTCGAGGACTTGCCCCACCTTCTGGCCCCCGATGAGGACCACTGAACCCTTGGACAGCGTGGGCATGGCGGTCGTGGGTTTGAAGCGGATCGTGAGGCTCTGCATGTCGCCGCCGACCTGGCCGCTGAGCCACATCAGGATGGCGAAGAAGGTAACGCCGACCGTGATTGTGAGTATTCCGAGTTGCAGTGCGTTTCGTGACTTGGCCATGACAGCAGCTTCGCTTTCTAGTGTTGTGGCTCCCGAAGGCATCTGTGGCATCGGCGTCCCGCCGGTGGGATCACAGGCTCTGGCGCCTGTGCCACAAGCTCCTTGCAGACCATCGCCGCGTGGGGCGTCTACGTTTACGACGGTACGAGCAGTTTCTCGTATTCGCTCATCCCTTCGGCATCCGTCAAGGGGCCGGTCGTCAGCCCATTGAGGAACTGGTTCATCAGTCGGTCCTCGCGACTCGTGAGCTTCTCGACCGGCGTATCGCGGAGAACCTCGAAGTCCGCCCGCGGGCCGATCTTGAGCACACGCCCGCGTTCGAGCATGACCATCCGGTCGGCGATGCGAAACGCCGAGTCCATCTCGTGCGTGACGACGATGCTCGTGACGGCCAGCTTCCTGGACAGGTCGATGATCAACTCGTCAATGGCCGCGCTGGTGACCGGGTCCAGCCCGGCCGACGGCTCGTCGTAGAAGAGGATCTCCGGGTCGAGGACCGTCGCCCTGGCCAGCCCGGCACGTTTCTTCTGACCGCCGGAGAGCATCGACGGCATCTTGTCGCGATGCGGCAGCATGTGGACCTGTTCGAGCTTTAGCGTGACGACGATGTCGATGATCGACGGATTGACGTAGCTGTGCTCGCGGAGCGGTAGGGCGATGTTCTCGGCCAGCGTCATCGAGTTGAACAGGGCACCGCTCTGAAAGAGGATGCCGAAGCGCTTGCGAATGTCATTGAGGCCGGTTTCGTCGAGACCGACGATGTTCACGGGGTCGGGCATGTCCTTGGCCTTGAAGGCGACGCTGCCGGCGGAGACGTCGTACTCGCCGATGAGGCAGTTGAGCAGCGTACTCTTTCCACAACCGCTGCCGCCCATGATCACGAGCGTTTCGCCGCGATGGATGTCGAAGGTGACATCCTGCAACACGACCACCGCACCGCCGCCGGCCGTGGGGA
>CAYYPB010000568.1:0-1820 GCA_964473405.1 uncultured Planctomycetaceae bacterium | reverse complement strand
TGTTCGGTCGACCGTTGTCCCCGTCCAACAAAGGACGGAACGTCTCTTCGTTGGCCAGAAGTACCGGCAGCGCTTTGCGACGAAATCCGCCGGCCCGGTGCTTCTGCTCCAGCCTTGCGATCTTCTCGGGCGAGAGCAATACGCTCAGGGAGCCGCCGCACCAAAGGGGATCACTCATGGACCGTCTGTTGAACGGGTACAAACAACGCCAGACTCGCACTCGCCAGATCGAGATCGCACAGTCGACCGCGGAACCACGCCTTGAGGGTGTGGTCACTCAACCGAACCTGATTGGCCAGATGGAACTCGACGCGCGTTAGTGCCTGGGAGATCAAGCCCTGGTCGAGCAGTGTCACGCCACGCGTGCTAGCTTCGGCCTTGGCGAAGAAGACAATCGCGTTCAGATCGCAGACGTGCTGATGGAATCCGCCGGTGATCGGCTGCTTCGTCCCCGCGATCCGACGCTGCCAGAGCCTCGATCGGAAGTACCGCCGAACGATCGCCGTCGCCTCCGGCGTCCACGAGGCGTCGAATTCGTACCCCATCACCGTCGCCATCGACACATTGCGTCCCAGCAAGCGAGACGCATAACCGCCCGACATCGTCGCCAGACTCATCAGCTTGGGAATCAACGTCAACCGACGAACCAATCCGAGTCCGCCGGCAGCATCGGCTGGGACCGTGTCGGGATACAACGTCGCGGCGAACAACAGTCGGGCGGGCATCGGGGCCCGCGACGGTTGATCGAACGAGGCAGCGCTCGGCGCATCGGAGACGTCCCCGAACGGATTATCGCTTCGCAGGCGTTCCACAAGATCGGCCGATGCCCCCGACGACTCGCCGGTGGTCTTCCATTCCTGAACCCCACGAGCCAGTGCCAGCAACTCTGCAAAGTCACCCCACACGTCCCGATCCTCGCTCTCACCGAACAGGCTGATTGCCCGATCGAACAACGCTGCCTCTTCGGCCTGCGTGATCGCCAGGCGCATGTCGAACATCACCGGCGCATCGGCGTTCGTCGGACGGCTGCTCAGCGGCACGGTCGCCGCGACATCTTCGGATTGCTCGGTCATCGGTGGACCCGATCCGGCTTGAACCGACGGGCAGCCGAAGTTCGCCGAGACGCGATCGCAGGTCCACGTCCTCGCCGAGAGGAACGGAAACTGCAAACACATGTCGGGCTTTGCCTCGGGGCCGAGTTCCTTGTGGATAATGCACAGGCCGTCCGTATCGAGGAAGAGACAGCGCGTCCCCTCGCCCTTGGCGAGTTCGTATCGGCCGGCCGCATCGCTCGAGGCGGTGCGATAGAGTTGCTTGCCCGCGAGTTGTGGATGTCTGCTGAAGTCGTGTTCGTCGAGGGTGCGAGCCTTCTCGGGATCGATCATCGTCCGCCAAGGTTGATCGCAGCAAGCCGTGCAGTTGCCGCAAGCGAAATGAACCGATCCGTCGATTTCCTGATGTCGCATGACGTCCTCCGCTCAGGGCAGTCCACGGGCCGAGGCGATGCGAGCCGAACATCGGCCCGGCCGGCCTCGTCTCACCTGAGCGTCGGTCGGCCGGGCGACTGGCTTGACCAATGATCTCGGACGTGTGACAGAAATGGCGACGCCGGCGGGCGGACGGCCAGAGTGCCGATAATGCCGCCTGTCAACTCCCAGGGGCCTACTGCCATCCTGGAAGACCGCAGCAACCCAAGGTGTTCTCAGGTGGCCTAGGATCGGGTATAAGACCACATGCGGCACCTCATTGCGCCCGTAGCTCAGCCGGATAGAGCATCGGATTTCTAATCCGAGGGTCCCAGGTTCGAGTCCTGGCGGGCG
>CAYYPB010000567.1:0-1831 GCA_964473405.1 uncultured Planctomycetaceae bacterium | reverse complement strand
GTTGAACAATCGCTGCGAGAACAACATTGTCGCCGACATCATCGCCCCGCCCCGCGGCTATTATTTGGCCGTGCGTGAAGGTCCGCTGACGGGCGCAACGATTAAGCGGAATATCTTCTATTCATCCTCAGCGACATGCACGTTCATTGATGAACTGCCCGCAGGAAACGGACGAACAAGCGAAGATCGTAGAGGGCGGGGCCTGGCGCGATCCAAGGATGCCGACACCGATTACAACATTTACTACTGCTTGGCGGATCCCGACCTGGGCAAGGCGATGCTCGAAAAACAGCAAGCCGACGGCGTGGACGCACACAGCCGAGCCGTCGATCCGCTGTTCCTCGATGCAGAACATGGCGACTTCAGGTTCAAGCCGGAATCGCCCGCGCTGAAAATGGGCATGGTCCCGATTGATCTCTCAAAAATAGGGTTGCGAAAATGATGAATACGGCACGCTCTACGCGTTTGTGCTGGCTCTGCCCACAGAAGACATTTCGATCAAGACCCTGGCTTCAGGCGGGCTTTATCAGGACGAGATTTCAAACGTATCCATGCTTGGAAGCTCTGAGAAAGTGAAGTGGACACGCACCGCCGACGCATTGACGATCGAGTTGCCTCAGAGACTCCCGAACCTGCCGGTGATCGGCTTCAAGATTGAGAAGAAATCATGAGAATCCACGAAATTGTCAGCCGGTCCACCATGGCCTCGATGAAGAGTCAGCACTTTTTCGCCACGTCGATCCTGATGCTGGTCGGCATCGTTCTGCCCAGCCCACTTGCTAGTGCCGCCCAGGAAACGCTGCCGCCGTTGGTGGATGGCCGCGCGCCCGGGTCCTTCGAGGAGCTGTGGCGCGGGTTCGATCCGCGCAGGGAGCCGCTCGACGTCGAAGTGTTGAAAGAATGGGAGGAAGACGGCGTCGTGTTGAAGGTGCTTCGTTATCGCATCGGCATCTTCAAAGCGAAGAAGGCGATGATGGCCGCCGTGTATGGTTATCCGAAAGGCGGCAGGAACCTGCCGGGCTTGGTGCAGATTCACGGCGGTGGCCAGTATGCCGATTACCGGGCCCCGTTGACGAATGCCAAGCGGGGTTATGCCACGATCTCCATCGCCTGGGCCGGCCGGATCAATGCGCCGGACTACAGGGTGTCGCCGGCGGAAGTGAAGCTCTTCTGGGACGGCAAGACCCATGACCCAAATTACAGGCTGACCACCGATTGGGGCGCACTCGACGGGTATCACGCCCCCACCAGGAACCCGGGAAACGCTTTTCCGAAGATCCCGGAACCTGCCCCGTGGACACTGGATGCCGTGAAGTCGCCGCGCAATAACAGTTGGTTCCTCTGCACGCTGGCTGCGCGACGCGCGCTGACGTTTCTCGAGCAGCAACCGCAGGTGGACGCCGACCGGCTCGGTGTGTACGGACACTCGATGGGTGGCAAGCTCACCGTGCTCACCACCGGTTCCGACAATCGCGTGAAGGCCGCCGCTCCTTCGTGTGGTGGGGTCAGCGATCGTTCCAACGACGACCCGTTGTTCCGTGCCACGATCGGTGACGACCAGTACCTGCGGCGCATCGATGTTCCGATTGTCTTCCTCAGCCCGGCCAATGACTTTCACGGGCATCTGAGCGATCTGCAAACGGCGCTCACCGAAATCCGCTCCTCGGACTGGCGCGTCGTCTGTTCGCCGCACCACAATCATCAGGATAATCCCGAGTCTGAGGTGGCGAGCCTCTTGTGGTTCGATCAACACCTGAAAGGCACGTTCAACTGGCCGCAAACGCCCCGCACCGAACTGACCTTGAACGCCCCGGACGGCGTGCCGGTGCTG
>CAYYPB010000566.1:0-1839 GCA_964473405.1 uncultured Planctomycetaceae bacterium | reverse complement strand
GGATAGCCCGCGGGAACCGCGTAACCCGCAACATTACGCGTGACGCTGCACTAGGGCTTCTCGATGACTTGGAGATCGAACAACTCCGCGTCCGGGAGCGTCAGCATCTTCAACGCGGCCGTCTCGGCCGGCATTGCGCCGAGACGTTCCATCAACGCCGCGTTCGGCCTGCATACGACCGCCATACCGCTCTGGCGATGGGTGAACTCGCCCCTCATGTCACCCGCGTCGGCTTGCTCCAGGCGAAGGGTGAGCCGGCCGATCGTTGCGCCGGTGGCGGCCTGGAGGCCGTCGGTCGCCGAGACGTGGGGCAGCGCCGCCGGGCCGTGGTACGTCGCGAGCAGGCGATCGCTTCCACGCGGCAGCGACAACGCCGTCAGGGCTGCGCGACCCATGCGATAGCCGAGTGTCGCCCAAGGTGTCAGTTCGCCGTGGACGGCCTTGATGGCCTGGATGTCGGCGCTGGAGCTCGCTTCTCCCCGGACGTCGAACGTCAGCGTCGCCCACAGGCTCTCCCAGGATTCGGGCGTCAGGCCGCTCGTGGAGCGGATCAGGTGCGCCTTGATGAACCAGTGCCCCGGCCGCGTTAGAGCGATCGATGCTCGTCCGTTGGCGTCCGTGCGAACTTGGACCGCCCGGCTTGCGGCCTCCGCGGCATCATGGCCTACGGACACGACGAGGTTGGGCCAAGGATGACCATCGAGAAGGACGCGAACCTGAACATTCGATCCGCTCCGCCAATCGCAGGGGTTTGTCAGCGGCACGATCTCCAGGCGATGTCCGATCGGCGTGAGGAAGGCCTGGTCGTCAGGGTCGGCCGGCTCCACACGGACGATCGTCTTGGCGTACTTGGTGTATCGCTCGAGGATGTGTTCGATGGTCGGCGGCGATTGCCGGCGCTGCGCGAGGGCTTTCTCGGCTTGCTCGTCAGCGAGGTATCGATCAAAGGCGGCAGGGTCGAGGCGGACGGTTCGCGGTGCGAGTTGGCAGCCGATGACGTGGATGCCGCCGCCGAAGATCGGGGTGCGGACCGACAGGGCGTGGTCCTTCGCGGCGAGGCCGACGATCTCCCGCGGCGATTCGCCGAACAGATCGAGGAGTCGAGTCACTCGCCCTGGGTCCATCGGCTGATCGCCGAAGGGAAAGGTCGGCCCCGTGACGACGGCGAGCCAGACGGCATCGCCGTCATTGACGGTATGCCGATCGGCCACGAGCCAGGAATCGTGGGCCGTCGCGACGGACGCGAGGAGCAGAATCGCCGAATGGGCCACGACGAACGGTAGAACGAGGGGTTTCATGTTCACGGTATCACCTGTTTGGAAACGGCCACCGAGAGGCTATCGCCGATAGCGGGGACCGTCACGCCAGCCGGCGGGGCGGCGTCGGATTCTCTTACAACCCAGCCCCGTCATCGGCCGCAGGTCGCGATTCGTCCAGCCTGCCGCAGAGCGGGGGCGAAGCCTGGGAGCTGCTCGGAGTGGGCACTGGCACTCGTCCTGGACGCCCCCAATAGAGGGTATTATTGCCCGAAAAGCCCACTGCTGGACCCATAATGCGTGTGGCACGAGGGTTGCTAATTGTGGCTGCGGCGTCCAGAGGACGCAGAAAGGGTGCAGCCATGTCTGGAAGAACGAACAGAGGATCATCTGGGTCGCGTTGGAACCGCGGAGTGCTCGCCGCCGGGGTTCTATTGTCGGCAACAGCCGTGTTCACATCGCAGGAGGCTCGGGCGGTTGTCCCGCCCGTGCCGCCGGGATGTCCGGCCGTCGCGACGCATTTCAGCAAAGGGGGTATCCACTTGACGCAAGTTCCCCCTACATCTTGTGGTTTCCATCGACA
>CAYYPB010000565.1:0-1845 GCA_964473405.1 uncultured Planctomycetaceae bacterium | reverse complement strand
GACGGGCCCGAGACGATTCGCGCGAGAGGCGTTGGAATCGGCCTCCCCCGACGGGCTGCTCATCGCCGACAGCACCATCATGAACGTCTTGGCGTATGTGCGAGACATCGAAGGCGTCCAGCCGCGCGTCACCCTGACGTTGACCGCGGACTGCGCCATCGCCGAGCCCGCCATCGAGCTGATGCCCGAGGCCATCGCCCCCCACGCATCTCGTGGAACAGCCTACATCTGCACCAACGCGCCAGGCTACGTCCCGACATGGTTGACGGAATCCTACAGGCTGGTGCCAACCGGCGTGGTCTATCGGCTCGAACCGAAGAAGGCGGCACGCGCACCGTGAGGTAGGCCGCGAGTCTCCCAACAAGCCCATGGATCGCAACCCATGGGCCCAGAACACAACTCGCCGCCTCCTCACTCCGGCCGTTGGCCGACGCGATTCAGCACAAGCAACCGCAGTTCGGTCATGTCTTCGATGGCATACCGAATCCCCTCACGTCCGAGACCACTGTCCTTCACGCCGCCATACGGCATACTGTCAACGCGGAACGATGGCACGTCGTTGATCACGACACCGCCGACTTCCAGCTCGTTGAACGCGTAGAAGACCGAATCGACGTTCTTCGTGAAGACGCCGGCCTGCAACCCGAACACGCTGGCATTCACCCGGTCGCACGCTCGCTCGAACGAGTCGAACGGCTCCAGCGTCGCCACGGGCCCGAAGACCTCCTGGCAACTCAGTGGGGCGTCGTCAGGGACATTCTCGACAAACGTAGCCTCGTAGAAGCTGCCGTCGCGATGTCCTCCGCAGGCAACCCTCGCGCCGCGGGCGACTGCTTCGTTGACCCAGCGCTCGATCCGAACCGCCTCCTTCTCGGTGATGAGCGGTCCGAGAAACGTTTCCTCCTCCAGCGGATCGCCCGAGACCAACTCCGCCGCGGCCGTAACGAGCTTCTCCTTGAGCGCCTCATAGATCGAGGCGTGCGCGATGACGCGCTGCACGCCAATGCACGATTGGCCCGACTGATAGAACGCGCCGATGATGATACGACTCACGGCATGGTCCAGGTCCACATCGCGATCCACAACGCACGCGGCGTTGCCGCCGAGTTCGAGCACGACCGGCATCTTGCCGGCCTTCGCCTTCAACGCCCAACCCACGTCCGGGGAGCCCGTGAACGACAGCAGGTTGAGCCGTGGATCGGTTGTGAACTTGTCCGCGCCCTCGCGACGGCACGGAAGAATGCTGAATGCCCCGGCAGGCCAGTCCGTCTCGGCCAGAATCTCACCCAACATCAGCGCCCCAACCGGCGTCAACGAGGCCGGCTTCAGCACGAACGGACAGCCCGCCGCGATGGCGGGAGCGATCTTGTGCGCGGCCAAGTTGATGGGAAAGTTGAACGGTGAGATGAACGAACAAACCCCGATCGGCACGCGCTTCGAGATAGCCTCATAGCCCTCGGCCCGCGGAGATATGTCCAACGGCATGTACTCGCCATAGATGCGCACGGCCTCTTCGGCCGCAATCCGAAACGTGTCGATCCCGCGCGTCACCTCGCCGCGAGCATCGCGGATCGGCTTACCCGCCTCAATCGCCAGCACACGGGCCATCTCCTCGCGCCGATCGGTCATACGCTGAACGACATGCCCCAACACCGCCGCCCGGGCATAAGACGGCATCTTGCGACAAGCCTCAGCAGCCTCAACAGCAGCCCCGATCCCCTCGTCAATCGCCGCCGCATCAGCCAAAGCCACCCGCGTAGCCACCTCGCCGGTGTACTTGTTCGTCACCTCCACGTCGCCATTCGCCGCCACGGCCTTCCCCGCCAGATAGTATGGATAGCGGTC
>CAYYPB010000564.1:0-1850 GCA_964473405.1 uncultured Planctomycetaceae bacterium | reverse complement strand
TCGAACCAGCTCTTGTGGGAGATGTAGAGCAGCATGACGATCAGCACGAACACGGCCGGGACGGCGATGGCCAGGCGTTTGTTGGCCGCTTCGATGTACTCGTACTGCCCGGACCAGATGATGTTGTACCCGGCCGGCAGCGGTACCTGCTTGGCGACGATCTGCTTGGCGCGATCGACCCAACCACCCACATCGGCCGTCGTCAGGTCCACGTAGATCCAGGCCGTCTTGCGGGCGTTTTCGGTCTTGATTCCGGGCGGCCCTTTGTGAATCCGAACATCTGCGAGCTGAGCCAGGGGCACCTGTGCGCCGGAGGGCGTGGCGACCAGCGTGCGTCTCAGCGCCGGGAGGTTGTCACGCAATTCCCGTTTGTACCGGAGGTTGACCGGATAGCGCTCCAGGCCTTCAATCGTCCAGGTGATGTTCATGCCGCCCATGGCGGATAGGATCACGTCTTGCACATCTTCCATGCGCAGCCCGTAGCGCGCCACTTCATCGCGGTTGATGTCGAAGTCCACGTAGTTGCCGCCGACCGTTTTTTCCGGATACGCGCTGAGGGTGCCGTCCATGACGCGCACGGCCGACGCGATGCGCTCGGCCACATCGCCGAGCACGGCCAGATCATCACCCATGATCTTTATGCCGACCGGCGTCTTGATACCGGTGGAGAGCATGTCGATTCGCGTCTTGATCGGCATGGTCCAGGCGTTGGTCAGGCCGGGGAAGGCCACGACTTCGTTCATGCCGGGGATGTGCTCGCCGCGATCCTCGTAGCCGTACGACAACTCCGCGATGGTGATCGGTCGCTCCTCCGGCCAGAAGTAGTGCAGCCCGGAGTAACGCTTGATCCATTCAGGAAGGGAAGCGAACCACCGGTCAAAGTGGCGGGTGCGCCACTTGCTCTTGTCCTGTTCCAGCATGATCGTGGATTCAATCATGCTCAGCGGCGCCGGGTCGGTGGCCGTCTCGGCGCGTCCGATCTTGCCGAACACGTGGTGTACCTCGGGGAAGCTCGCGATCAGCGCATCGGTCTGCTGGAGCAGCTCACGGGCTTTGGTTACGCTGATGCCCGGATCGGTGGTCGGCATGTAGAGCAAGTCGCCTTCATCGAGCGGCGGCATGAATTCGCTGCCGAGTTGTCTGGACATTTTGAGGAATGGCAGTTTCTCTCCGATGACCTGGTGGCCAAACACGTAGGTTTGGATGGGCAGAATCGCGCTGACCACCAGCACGGCCGCGATAAGCAACGTAAGGTATTTCCCCTTCATGGCCGTCCAGAAGAACGGCTCGTACAGGCGCTGAAGGATGCGGCTGATCGGGTTGGACTGCTCGTTGGGGATGCGCCCCCGGATGAAGTAGATCATCAGGACCGGCACGATGGTGATGGCCAAAAGCGCGGACGCCCCCATCGCGAAGGTCTTGGTGTAGGCCAGCGGTTTGAACAACCGGCCGCTTTGCTCGCCGAGCACGAAGATCGGTATGAAGCTGACCGTGATGATCAAAATGGAAAAGAACAACGTCGGGCCAACTTCCTTGGCCGCATCGATGATAATCTCGATGTGCGGCTTTTTGCCCCGGTCGCGTTCGTAGTGTTTGTGCGCGTTTTCCACCATGACGATGGAGCTATCGACCATGGCGCCGATGGCGATGGCGATGCCGCCCAAACTCATGATGTTGGCATTGAGCCCCATGATCTGCATGATGATGAGGCTCGCGAGGATCGCCGTCGGAATGACGAATATCGCGACGAGCGCGCTACGCAAATGCAGCAGGAATAGCGCGCAGACGAAGGCGACGACGATCAGCTCCTCGATGAGTTTTTCCTTGAGGTTTTCGACGGCGCGCTCGAT
>CAYYPB010000563.1:0-1862 GCA_964473405.1 uncultured Planctomycetaceae bacterium | reverse complement strand
GAGGTGCGGCTCTTCAACCCGACCACCTCACGGCTCGGCAGCCTGAGCGGTCTCGTATCACTCACAAACGACACAAGTCATCTTGTGTGTGGCGCCGGCGAGGTGCTCGGTGAGTTCTCGAATAATGGTGCGGTACTGGCGGATACGGCGAACAATGCACTGACGATGAAGGGGATTGGAACGGTTCGAACGAACAACAGCACCATGACAGCGACCAACGGCGGCGAACTCCGCGTTGCGGGCCAACTCGACCAGGGCATGGCGGGTGTACTGTGCGTCGATGCGGTCGGTTCGACACTTCGATTGGGTGATACCGGGCTGGAAGACGCGATGGTCTCTGGCGGAACAATATCGCAGATTGCCGGCCAGGTCCTTCTGGGCAACAACGCCCGGCTGCGTGACGTAACGATCAATGGGATTGTGACGGTCCCCGGCGAGCCCGATGCTTCGTTTGTGGAGGGTCAGATCACCAACAATGGAACCATCAACCTGAGCGGCTCGGGTGCCTTGGTGAGCACTCTGTCAACATTCACACTCGCCGGTCCCAGCCAGGGAACGGCAACGTTAAACGGCGCCGGTAAGATCGAGATGCGGAATGACACCCGCGCCGTGCTGGATAGTTTCGGCCCATTCTTTCCGATCATCACCAACGGAGCCGCACACACAATTGAGGGGATCGGCATCATCCGTGCCAATTTTACCAATAATGGCAGGATCGTTGCCAACTTGATCGCGGCCGGATCGACCCTCGTCATCGAACCCGCGGCCGGGATGGATCAGAAGATCAACAACGGCACACTCGAAGCGACGTTTTTTGCAACGCTCGCGGTCCAGGCGCCCGTCACGAATGACGGTATCTTGACGGCGACCAATTCCGGGACCGTGCGTGTGGAAGATGACGTCACCGGTATCGGCACCTACCTCGCCGACGGCGGTACGATCCGCCTGTCCCCGGGCGCCGGAATCGCGTCGATTGCCGGGTCAACGCTGGATGTCATGAACGGCGGTCTGGCCGAGCTTGAGGGCAGTGCGACCATGAACCTGACCGGCAATGCCGTGGTCACCGGCGGCGGTACCTTCCAGGGCGCCTTGGGATCTACGGGATCGCTCAACGCGGCCGGCGCGACGATCATGTCCGATCCCGCCGGTTGCGGCATCATGACCATCAGCGATTCCATGTCGCTCAATCTCTCAACCGATCTCTCGATCATCGGCATCCCCGGCCCCGTCCCCCCGCCATTCGGCTGCATCCCGCCGATCCTCCGCGTGACGAGCACAGCGAATGCCACCGTCGGCGGTAACTTCCTCATGTCGGGCGGCGTCCAGGTCGAGGTCCAGCCGACGACCAGCTTCACGCTGGCCGGAAACTTCGACAACCAGGGCGACACGCCCCTGCTGTTCGACTGGGCTAATGGCCCCCTGACGTTGAACGGACCGGGCGGCATGGGCGGGATGCAGGTATTCGAATCGGCGGGTGAGAATCGTGGCGTCAATCCGTCCGCCTTCATCAACAACTTCGCGATGGGTACCCTCCGCGTCGAAGCCGGGGCCTTTGTCGATTTCGTGGATGCCTTCGACAACATCCCCGGCGCCGGCTGCGAAGTGCTATACACACACACGCTAAGCTTGGGAGCCGGATCCACGATTCGCCTCAACGGGTGCAACATCTTCTACGAGACACTCATCGACGAAGGGGCGACGATCGACACGTCAATGGGCGGCGTGCTCGTCTGCTTCAACCCAGGTGACATCGACTGTAGCGGGCTGGCCGATGTCAACGACATCCCCGTGTTCGTAGCCGTCCTATTGAACCAGGACACCGACCCGGTCCACGTCGCCACATCGGACCTGAGCGGCGACGG
>CAYYPB010000562.1:0-1863 GCA_964473405.1 uncultured Planctomycetaceae bacterium | reverse complement strand
TGCGGAGGGCTATTACCACTACTGCGGCCGCCACGACGACATGTTCAAGGTGTCCGGCTTCGGAGACCGGACGGGCATCGCCCTCGCCGGCGAGGATGCGGGGATCCTCCACCCCCTATCGCGCTGGACGAGCTTCTCGACGACGAGCCTGCCGATGGGCCAGGAGATCGCCGTCACGCCCCTGCAACTCGTTCGGGCGTTCTGCGTCTTCGCGAACGGGGGACTGCTCGTCAAGCCGCATGTCCTCCGCGCCGTCATGGACGCCGACGGTCGCGTCATCAGCGATCTCGTGCCGCCGGCACCCGACCAGCGCGTCCTGCCCGAAGACATCGTCGCGACGATGAAGGACAAGATCCTCTGCGAGGTCGTCAACCAATCCAAGAGCGGCACGGCGAAGCTGCCCAATTACCAAGTCTTCGGCAAGACCGGCACCGCCCAGATCGCCAAGAGAGGCGGCGGCGGCTACGAGAAGAATGCTTATGTGGGCTCGTTCGTCGGCGGTGCACCGGCCCGCGACCCTCGGGTCGTCGCATTCGTCGCGATACGCCGACCCAACAAGAAGCTCGGCTACTACGGCGGCACCATCGCCGCCCCGGCCGCTCGCAATATCCTGGGCCACGCGTTGGCGTACCTCCAAGTGCCGCCCGACCCCGGAACCGAAAGCGTCGCCGCGCTGTCGGACGCACCGACGGCCGAGTAGCGCACCGTCGCAGAATCTCCTCGCGCATTGCAACTGCGGCTTGCCGTTTGGCGTTCCACCTCCCCCTGACGCTACAATCCCACGAACATGACGCCTGACGCAACATCCACGACGATCTCGCCCCACGGCCCCGTTCCGCTGGCTGAGTTGTTGACGCGCAGCCTGGGCGGCGAGGCATCTTGCGACAGCAACGCGCTGATCCACGATGTTTGCTGCGACTCGCGCCGAGCCTCGCCGGGCAGCCTGTTCGTCGCCGTCTCCGGCAGCGTCGCCGACGGTGCCGGTTTCGCTGTGGACGCCGTGCGACGCGGGGCGGTCGCCGTGGTGGCCGATCGCGCCATTGCCGTGCCCGATGCGGCCGCATTCGTGTCGGTCCCCAATGCGCGAGCGGCGGTCGCCCGACTGGCCGCCACGTTCTTCGGCCTGACCGAGGTTCAGAATCGCGGCGAGCTCCACGTCGTCGGCATCACCGGCACCAACGGAAAAAGTACGGTCGCCTTCATGGTTCGCTCGATCCTTACGGCAGCCGGCCGCCGAGCCGCGATGCTCGGCACGATCGAGTACGACCTGCTAAACCGCAAGGTGGCAGCGGAACTCACGACGCCCGATGCGATTACGTTGACGCGGCATCTACTCGAAGCCCACGCCGCCGGGGCTCGACACGGGGTGATGGAAGTCTCCTCGCACAGCCTCGGCCAGCATCGAACGACAGGTGTCTCATTCTCGACCGCCGTCTTCACTAATCTCACCCAGGACCACCTCGACTACCACGGCAGCCTCGAAAACTATCTGCGAGCCAAGCGGCGACTCTTCGACGCGTTGGACGCCGGTGCAGTCGCCGTGGTGAACGCGGATGACCCGGCGACCCAGGCAATGCTCGAAGGCTGTCGAGCACGTGTGATTCGCTATGGCCTGGACGCCAGTGCGACAGCGAGTGGGCGCATCGAGCGAGAGACCAAGGGCGGCGGTTTCTTCTCGCTCACATGCGAGGCCCGGACTCTCGATCTGCACACGCCCCTGGTCGGGCGCCACCACATGCTCAACGACCTCGCCCCCGGAGTTTGCGGTATTCGTGCGAAAGGGATCATACGCCCGACGCAACGCTGTTCCAAACAGCCTTGCTTTCCGCGGCCGATCGCGGCGTTGACGTCACGATCGTCTTA
>CAYYPB010000561.1:0-1885 GCA_964473405.1 uncultured Planctomycetaceae bacterium | reverse complement strand
GCGCGCGCGAACCGCCTTCAGGCCCTCGTGCGGTGCGGGCCTCGTGTAGTGACCCGCCAGCCAGTCGCGGGCGTGACCCACCGTCGCGTGCCAGGCCGAGTCCTTCCAGTAGTTGACCTGCGCCTTGGTATAGCGCGTGCATTCGAAGAACTTGTTGACGATCTGATCGCCCAGGTCGGCCACGAGTGCGTCCATCAACGAGAAATCGAGGCTGTAGCCGTCGGCGCCCTTCTGGGCCTTCTTGATCTGGCCCGGCGTCGCCCGCGACTCGAACGGCGTATCCCACGGGTCGGTGTTCCAGTCGGCGAGAAAGGCCCGACCGTTGGTGAACTTGGTCACGAACTCCCCGTCCGGCCCCTTGACCGTCGGCACGACCGTGTTGACGAGCCCCATCGAGAGGCAGGTGAAGGCGGCGTAGCGTTGGTTGAGGAACAGGATGCCCCGAGCCTTGCGGTCGCCCACGGTGAGCGGCAACCACTGGGTCGAGCCACCGCAGGCCACCGAGCCGACGCCGGTGCCGACCTGGGCGATGAAGGCGTGCTCGCCCATCACGGCTAGGTCGCATGCGAGCTGGCTCTCGTTGCCGCCGCCGACGGCCATGCCGTTCAGCCGAGCGATGACGGGCTTGGAGCAGTTGGTGATGGACTCGATATAGCTCTTGAAACAGCACATGTACTTCCAGTAGTCGCGCGGCTTCTGGGTGTAGTCCTTCTGATACTCCTTGACGTCGCCGCCGGTGCAGAAGGACTGCTGGCCCTCGCCGGTGAAGACGACGGCGGCCACGTTGTCGTCCCAAGAGGCATCCTGGAACGCCGCGGCCAACTCCACCAAGGCCGGCGTGCTGTAGGCGTTGTAGTTGTGCGGCCGGTTGATCGTGATGGTCGCAACCCAGTCCTTCTTCTCGTAGCGAACCTCTTTTAGGTCGAGGTCGGCCGGCGATTTCGCGGGGAACATGCTCATCGGGGTGTCTCCATCTGATTCGGGTTGTGTCGCTCGAAGCCGCGGTCAGAGATCGCCTTAGGATCGCGAGCCGAACTAACGTTCGTTTTCTGTCCGGGCAATCCTCGAACGGCCACCTCGGAGATCTCGGGGGCACCCCACGAGACCTCAACCACCGATTATGGCGATCTCAGTGCTGTAGTCAAGCCTTGTCAGCGGATGCTACTTGACTTCCGCCCAACCCACGCCCATAGTATGGGGAGCATTGGGCGAATCGCAGGCAGGTGAACCGGGCAATGGACTCACAGAAAGCAGAACGACTGTTCGACTCTCGGCCTCCACCGGCCACATCGAAGGGAACCCTCGACGCACGCGGAACTTACGACGATCGCCAGGATCGAATCCTGGCTACCGCCACCGAGGTCATCGCCCGGGAAGGCTATGAAAAGGCCTCCATGCGGGCCGTCGCCAAGGCCTCAGGCGTCAGCCTCGCTGGGCTGTACCACTACTTCGACAGCAAGGAGAAAATGCTCTTTCTGATCCAGTTTCGCACTTTTGGTGCCCTCGTGGGCCATCTCAAGGAGAAACTCCACGGCAGCGAAGAGCCCGTCGAGCAGTTGCGAATCCTCGTCAGGGCCCATGTTTCTTACTTTGTCGCCAACATGGCCGCCCTGAAGGTCTGCTCCCACGAACTCGATTCCCTGACCGGCGAAGCCTACGAAGAGACCCGAACCATTCGGCGAGAGTACTACCTGTTGGCCAGATCGGTCGTCGAAGGACTCCTCAAGCGACGAAATGGTTCGAACGGGAGCTTCGACCTTCGCGTGGCGACGATGTCCCTGTTCGGCACGCTCAACTGGCTCTACCGCTGGTATGATCCCGGCCGCGGCCCGTCGCCGAACGCGGTCGCGAACCAGATCGCCGGGCAGTTTCTCTGGGGAATAGT
>CAYYPB010000560.1:0-1887 GCA_964473405.1 uncultured Planctomycetaceae bacterium | reverse complement strand
CGGTGACAAGCAGTTTGGACGACCCGAAGCAGGCGAAGGCCGATACGCCTCACGTGGTCACGGTGACCGAGATCTTGCCGGGAACGCCCGCCGATGGTTCCGTTCGGCCGGGCGATGTCCTCCGGTCGGTCAACGGCCTATCACTGAACGTGGTCGATCCTCGCCACATTCTTGGCGAGCAGATTAACGCCTCGGAAGGCAGGGACGGCAAGATGATCTTGGCACTCCGTCGCGACGGCGAGGCCACAACGGTCACGATCCAGCTGGACCCGATTGGCAGCTACAGCAAGACCTTCCCGATTGACTGCAAGAAATCGAGAACGATTGTCGATCAGTCGGCGGCGTTCATTCTTGACAACGGCGGTCCGGAAGGCGGGATCACCGGAGCACTCGAGGCGTTGTTCCTGATGTCGACCGGCGAAGCGAAGTACATGCCCGTCGTCGAGAAGAAAGCGATCGAGTTGGCGAGCAAGCCCCATTCCACGAGCACCTGGTTCATCGGCTACAACGGCATTTTTCTGGGGGAATACTACCTGGCGACCGGCGACAAACGCGTGCTTCCAGCCATTAGGGCCCGTTGCGATCAACTGGCGGCCGGCCAGTGGTTCAACGGCTGGGGGCACAACACGACCCGCTGCGGCCCGGGTTATGTCACGGGCGGAACGCTCAACGCAGCCGGCAATCAGGCGCTGACCACGCTGGTCCTTGCCCGCGAGTGCGGCGTTCAGGTCAACACGAAGGTCTACGACAATGCGATCGTTCAGTTCAGCCGGTTTGCCGGACGCGGCGGCGTGCCCTACGGCGACCACCACCCGGAACTGTGGTGGTCCTCGAACGGGAAGGACGGCGGACTGGCCTCTGCGCTGACTCTGTTGCCGCAAGCGAAATTCCAGGGTGGCGCGAAGCTGCTGGCTCTAAGCGAAACCGATTCGTACTTCGGCAACGAGGGCGGACACGGTTCCTGCTTCGGCAACCATACGTGGCGCAACATCGTCGATGCACTGGTGATGGACCATCCCTCGGGCTCGTGGCGGCGGCACAAGGACCAGATGATCTGGCACCTCGAACTGAGCCGGATGCCAGGGGGCGGCTTTCGCGTGCCCCACCCCGGCGGCCACGGCCCAATCGGCAAAGCGCCACACCACCAGACCGGCCTGATCGCAATGGCTTACACCTCGCACCTGCATCATCTTCGCATCAACGGCAAACCACGCACGAAATACTCGGTGAAATACGCGCCCACCCAGGGCGAGCTCTCCGTGGAGTTCGATGATTTTCAACGCACCGATTGGGTCGACGGCGTGGTCGTCGATGTTCCGCCGCACGAGATCGCCAAGATCTTCAAGACCGTTTACGAGGCCGACGGCACACCCTCCGCTCGTGAGACCAAGGCCTCGGAGAATCACCCCGGCAAGAAGAAGATGCCGGCTTCATGGTACTACAACGTCATGCATCATTACTCGCCTCAGGCGCGCGTCTGGGCGGCCAACGGCCTGGGCTACCTTGGCGCAGATGCCATCCCATTCATAACCGAGGCATTGGCAAGCAAGGACGGCCGACTTCGCGTGGCAGGACTCAACGCGATCAGCTGCGCGACGGGCTGGGGTCCGGGCAAGACCGACTCGAACATCACCCCGGCGATGATTAAGAAGCACTTCCTGCCCGCGATCGTCAAGACTCTCCGCGACGAGTCGCTCCCGATGTGGGAACACCGTCACGCCCTGATGGCAATGAGCTGCGCCGGCAACGAGTCAATCAAGGCGAGTTTCGGTGCGATCACACCGTACTTCTTCGAGAAAGAGTGGTGGCTGCGCGTTGCGGCGTTCACAGCGATCGAGCCGCTGATTCAGGACGCCTGCGCAATGCCGTCGTTGATCGCGACGCTTG
>CAYYPB010000559.1:0-1895 GCA_964473405.1 uncultured Planctomycetaceae bacterium | reverse complement strand
CCACCAACGTGCTGTGGTGGGGGGTGGTCGCTGTCGCCACGGGGGGCGTACGCTACAGGCTGATAGCCGACGGTTGATGCCTTACGGCTTTCGCTTTTCGCTTTTCGGCTTTTCTCACTCCAACCGAATCGCCATCATTGTGATGTCATCCGTTTGCGGGTGATTGCGCGTGAACTGCTTGATGGAGCGGCGGACCTTTGTGACTAGTTCGCACGGCGGGGAGGCGATGTTGGACTCTATCGCTGCGGCGTAGCGGGGCTCTTGATAGCGTTCGCCCTGCTCGTTTTCGGCGTCAGGGACGCCGTCGGTGTGGAGGATGAGTGTCGAGGGGGTGGACGGCAGGGCGATCTCGGCGAGTTCGTAGGGGTAGTCGGCGGCGATGCCGATGGGCAGGCTGGGATCGATGGTGAGCTGCTCCAGACGCTTGTCGTTGTGAATCACGTAGGGTGCCAGGTGGCCCGCGTTGACGTAGCTCAGTCGGCGCGCGGCGGGGTCTAGCAGGCCGAAGATGGCCGTGATGAAACGCGAGTCGGCGATGTTCGCGCAGAGCAGGCGATTGATGTCGCCGACCGTTTGCAGCAGGTCGGTTTCCTTGGCGAGCATGATGCGGACGGCGGCTTGAAGGTTGGCCATGAGCAGTGAGGCCGGGACGCCCTTGCCGGCGACGTCGGCGATCACCACCGCGATGAGACCGTCCTCTCGGCGGAAGAAGTCATAGTAGTCGCCGGAGACCATTTGGCCGGGGTCGTTCAGGGCATCGATGTGTAGCCCCGTGTCTATAAGGGATTCGTCGGGAAAGAGCCGTGCCTGGATGTCGCGAGCGAGTTGTAGCTGGACTTCGGCCTTGTGTCGCTTCTGCCGCGCCTCGAAGAGTTCCACGTTGGCAAGCCCCATTGCGCCAAGGCGAGCAAGGGCCGCGAAGAAGTCGATGTCCTCCTTCGTATAGCCGCCCGTCGAAGTGACGCGGTCGCCGTAGATGACGCCGTGAACCTGGTCGAGAAACTCCATCGGGACGCACATGGCCGAGCGGATGTTGTTCGAGATCATGCTGGCCGTGGGGTCGATCTTGCCGTCGGCGGTGTCGTTGATGAGCGTTCGTTCGGCATGATCGAGGGCACGGTCGACGACGCTGCGGCTGATGCGGAACTCGCCGGCCAGGTCGGACGACTGATCGCGAAGATGGATCCACTTGGGTCGGTGGGGTTTGCCGCGCCAGACGGCGATGCCGGCACGCTCGAATCGCAATTGCTCGAAGCAGACATCGAGTAGCGCGCCCAGCAGGTCGTCGCGGTCCAGATGGCCGGCGAGCCGCTCGTTGAGTCGGTACAGCGTCTCGAGGCGTTGGCGCGAGAGGTCGAGCCCGTGGTCGCCGCGCCAGGCGCTGGCCGCGCCGGGGAGTGTGTCCGACGGCGTATCTTGCAGTAGGACCGTCGGCTGTGGCTCGGAGAAGAGCGTCAACTGACAGGTGCCGATGCCGATCCGATCACCGTGCCGCACGCTCGCCGTGGTGACGGGCCGATCGTTGACGACGATGCCGTTCTTGCTCTTGAGGTCTTCGATCCAGAATCCGCCGCGCTCGTCGCGACGAATGAGGGCATGTCGTCGCGAGGCGATGGCGTCCTGGAGGGCGATATCGCAGGAGGCGTCCCGGCCAAGGATGGTCTCCATCGCAGCCAGGGGGAATCGCACCTGCCTGCCATCGGCGTATCGAACTTCGACATGCGCCATCGTGTGTCCTTCTGTGATCGAGCCGATCTTCCGAGTTGCCCACGCGCGATTGTTCTGCCCAGTGTAATGGTTCCTGGGGAACCTATCCTGTTGAACAGGGTGGTTGGCTCGTTTTTGGTGAACTTCCCCCAGCCCCCGGCCTCGCCGGGGGCCATCGCCATTGTGTG
>CAYYPB010000558.1:0-1898 GCA_964473405.1 uncultured Planctomycetaceae bacterium | reverse complement strand
GGGCTCTGATGACCCGCTCGGCAGGGATGATACACCGCAGCATTCCTGCGATTGCCCTGCTCTGACGGGCGAGGACGCTGCATTTCGACGGCGGAGATACCCAGTTCAATGGCGCGCGGCGTCGGCGCCGCCGATTCGGCCGAGGAGGATCGTGGCGACGAAACCCGCGATGAGCAGGCCACCGGCCCAGGCAAAGTCCGAACCGCCGGCACACTCGACCTTCTCGAAGAGCAAAACCGCCGAGGCGATCAGAATGCCGAGCAGCATCGCGATCGTCGGCTTCTCGTGGTGATGCAGGAACCACTTGAGGACGTTCGTCACGACGACGACACTGAGGATCACACCGATCGCGACGGGTATGATGATATGGAACGCCGCCACGTCGCCGTGCTGCCCGAGCGTCAGAATGTACTTCGCCCCGAGCGAGACGGCCACGAGAATCTGAACGTAGCGGCCTAGCAAGAGCAGCATGTAGGCGCCCGAAATGCCCGGCAGCACCATTGCGCTCATGCCCAGAACGCCAGCGGCAACATCGCGACCGTAGGAGACCTGCAACTCGTACTCGCCCCGCTCGACCTTCGCGCGGCGTTCGGCCTTCTCTTCGTCGGTCGGTCGATGCGCCTCCGATCCGGCGAACCCGATGGCCGCCATCACCGCCAGCCCCACGACAAAGGCCACGACACTGCTTCGCTCGAACGGTCGGACCATCTTCACCAACAACGGCCCGCCGCCGAGTGTCATACCGATAAACAGCGAGTACATGAGCAGCGGATGCTCGTCGACCAGCCTCGCCAGCGTGCCGGACAGCCCCGCAATCGTGACGCAGGCGACGCCGACGATGACGCCGAGCAACTTTAGGCCGCGCGCGGTGAACCTCAGCCGCGTCACATCCGCCACGGCCGAGATGAACTCGTCATAGAGGCCCATGATGAGAATCATCGTGCCCCCACTGACGCCGGGCACGAGGTTGGCGAGGCCCATCAGAAGGCCGCCGACAGCGGAGCGGAGCCAGGGAATCGGGCGGGTGTCAGCCTTGTCTTCTTGCTGGGGTGATGGTGCGTGATGCTCCGCCGAACTGCTGTGCATGTCGATGCGCCTCCGTGCAGTCAATCGCCGCCATGCTACGACAACAGCGCACCGATGAACAGGTCGACGTCCGCCGCGTTCCTGACGCCATCGAGGTTCATGTCGGCCAGATTCCCGTTACAGTCGGGATGATCCGCAATGTACTGCATAGGCGCGATGAGCGCTTCAACGAACGGGGCGATGTCGTCGCCGTCGAGCATCATGTCGCAGTTCATATCGCCCAAGATCGCCGGGTCGGATTCGATCGCCACGATCTGGCTGCTCCACGGACAGTAGTTCCCCACCGTCCCGAGCCAGTAGGCCAAATCCGCCTCGACGAACGAGGGGATCCCGTCGCACAGTTCGATCGTGAAGCCGGCCAGACCCACCGTGCTCTCGTCCAGGTGCCAAGACCAGTCGACACCGTTGAGCGGATCGCGGTTGTAGCCGGCCCCGCCCGCGAGGAGGTCGCCGATCACGATCTGCTGCGGCGAGTTTCCGAGACAGATGTCGATCATCTGTGCGAGCAACGCCGGGTCGGTGACGCGCACGATGAACTGTTCAGGCCCCGCCGTCTGCACAGTAACGAGCGCCGGGACTGCGGCTGGACTCATGCAAGGGCCAGGCGGTACGCCGCGCGGCGAACCTGCAAGATCAACATCGCCTGAACCGAACGAGCCAACCCCGAAGAAGGCCAGCAGAATCACGGAGCGAATCATCGCGCGTCCCCTCATGAATGGCGACAGAGCCGCCGCCGTCAGCGCCCCACTGGTATGGTAGCGCTACCTTTTGCCGACGAGCCGCGGGCTTCAGCCCGCGCGGTGCCTCCATGC
>CAYYPB010000557.1:0-1898 GCA_964473405.1 uncultured Planctomycetaceae bacterium | reverse complement strand
GGACCGTGTCGCCACCGCCGACGAGCGTAACGGGCGAGTGTGGCTTGCGGTGCCGTTGGATCCGATCCCCGGTGCCGCAGGCCCGTGGCCGTTCAAACTCTTGGAGACGGATCATTGAACAGAGTTCCGCGCGGATGTGCCGACTCGCGAGGACGTTCCACACGCCCCCCGCGACACCTCCACTCATTTCAGGCGACCGCGGACTGTCGACGGTGGGTACAGCGTCGTCGATGTGCTACCCCAATAATGGGTATTATCGCCAGCAAGCCGCATTCCTGACCCCATAATCGGCCTGGCACGGCGGATGCGCAACGTAGCTGCGGCGTCCAGTGGACGCAGAAAGGGTGCAGCCATGTCCGGAAGAACAAACAGAGGATCATCGGGGTCGGGTTGGAACCGTCGAGTGTTGGCCGCCGGGATCTTGATGTCGGCCGCAGGCTTGCTCGCATCGCCAGCGGCCTGGGCCGTTGTCCCGCCCGTGCCGCCGGGATGCCCGGCCGTGACGACAACGTTTACCAACGCAGACACGGTGGCCATCCCCGACACGCCTGGGGTACTCACGTCCACCATTGTCGTGAGTGGGCTCGAGGGCATCGTCTGGGATCTGGACCTCAGGACGTTCATCACACACGATGCTCCAGGGGACCTCGACATCACGCTGAGCGCTCCGTCCGGCGCGATCATCACGATCACAACGGACAACGGCCTCATCAATCCCGAGGTGTTCAATGGCACACTCTGGGATGAGCAGGCCAACCCGGGCGGACAGGTTCCCTACACATGGAATGACACACTTGTCACAGATCACAACTACGCGCTGCCGGGTGTCGCCGCCACGCTCACGCCGGAGGAGCCATTCACCGGAGCGATCTTCATTGGTGATCCAAACGGCGTGTGGACACTGACAATCTCGGACGACCTGCCGTTCTCCGTCGGCACGCTGCACGGCTGGGGACTGGACATCACGACGCTGCCGAACGGTCTCGAGGAAGATGGCGTGGGGATGGCGATGAACGACACGCCGATCACGATCCCCGCCGGGCCGTCCGTCATCGTCTCGGGGAACACGATAGGAACGATCGACTGGACGGGCGTTGGCGAGGGCGGGGCGGGCGAGTCTCTCATATACCTGAGTGTCGAAATGGACATCAGCCATACGAACTGCGCAGATTTGGACATCACCCTCGAATCGCCCGAGGGAACGGTGGTTACGCTGACTTCAGACAACGGCTCGCTCTTCGACGACGTCTTCAGTCACACGACTTGGATTGACTTCGCCGATTTCCCCGAAGGCCAGGTGCCCTACCCGTTCAACGACGGGCTGGCGACCGACCATCCATACGTCAACCTGACCTCAGCCGGAAGCCTGGCCCCCGAGGAGTCGTTCGCCGCTTTCCAGGGTGAGAACCCGCTCGGCGTGTGGTTCCTCACGATCTCGGACGACCAGGCGGCAGGCGGCGGAACGCTGCATTCCTGGAAGCTCACGATGGTGACCGGCGGGCAACCGGATGCCGACGATGACGAGGTCGGCGATGACCGCGACAATTGTCCGGACGTCGCCAACGTCGATCAGTTCGACAGCGATGGGGACGGGATTGGCGACGCCTGCGACGCGTGCCTCGGTGACGACATGGTTGGGGACATCGACGGCGACGGAGTCTGCGACGATCTGGACGCCTGCGACGGCTTCGACGACACGCTCGATGCTGACGGTGATGGCACGCCGGACGATTGCGAAGCTCCACCGGCTGGCGCGGAGGCGCCGGTCGACTGCTGTGGCGGTACCGTTCCGGCGGTGTTGCCGCTGATGCTTGGCGGCTGGAGCGGCATTTGCCGGGGCGGCCGGCGGCAACCTCGGCGGCTGGGGCGGCCGCGGGGGGCCCGGGCGCCCGGCGCGC
>CAYYPB010000556.1:0-1902 GCA_964473405.1 uncultured Planctomycetaceae bacterium | reverse complement strand
CCTGCCCCGCCCCCCCCCCCCCCCTCGCCTGCTGCCCGCCGAGCCGATGGTCGGCGTCGACCCACAGGTCCGGGCACACCTGATTGCCACGATTCGCGAACTCGCAGCGCGCGGCCACGCCGTCGTCGTCACAACCCACGACATGGATGATGCCGAGCGACTCTGCGACCGCGTCGGCATCATCGACCATGGCAAGCTGCTCGCCGAGGGCTCGGTGGCCGACCTGCAAGAGCAGCTGGGTGAGCGCGATCTCGTGCGTCTTGGCGGCATCATCGAGGTTACAGTGCGATTCGCGGCCCTGCTGAATGCATTCGACGAAGTGGTCCATCTGCGCCTTCGGCCAATTCTGAAACCGGGTGTACATGACCATCAGGTCGGCCGAATCCCATGCCTCGATCCCGAGGACGGTTCGCACCGACGGGTCCTCGCCGCGGAAGTGGTTTACCATCTCGGCGGCGTGCGCTTCCATCTGTTCTTTCTCGGCATAGGTGTAGCCGTCCGGGACGATGACGACGTTGAGACGCTTGTGACCCTCCGCCAGGTCGCCCCCTGCGGCCCCCGCCTCGACGACGTTCCTCGACGTGATCGCCTCGTCTCGATCCATGGCCACCTTGAGCGATGACGATTCACCAGCGTCGATCAACTCGACCGCCCGACGGCCCGTGGAAAAGGCGGACGCATAGGTCTCCAGACAACCCGACTGCCCACACGTGCATCGCCGCCCGTTGGGCTTGACGATCGTGTGCCCCACCTCGCCGCCGTGATCCAAGCCGCCTCGCCAGAGCTTGCCCCCGATGATGAGCCCCGAGCCAATGCCCGTACCCAACGTGAGCAGGACCATCGTGGCCGAACCCCGTCCGGCACCGCAGATGAACTCTGCCCAGGCCGCATCGTCCGCATCGTTGCCCACGACGGGCCGGGGGCCGACCTGCTCCTCGACGAGCCGTGCCACGGGAACGTCATGCCAGCCGTTCATATTCGGCGAAGTGACGACGATGCCATCTTCGTGGTTGATGAGCCCGGGAAGACCAATGCCGATGGACGACGCCGTCTCTCCGCGCGCGGCGGATGACGACTCGAAGCGACGAATGAGATCGACCACCCGCCCGATGACAGACTCCACGCCCTCGCTCGGCTTGGTGGCAACGGTGTCCTGAGCCAAAACCTCGCCGGTCGACGAGACGAGCCCGCCCTTGATGGCCGTGGCGCCGACGTCAATGCCAATCCCCACCGCCATTCACATCACTCCCGAGTCGTCGCCTGAGCCTCGCCCGCGTCGGGCAAGCCGAAGAACCGTCTTGCGTTCGCCGATGTCATAGCGGCAAACTCCGCCATTGTCACGCCGCGCTGAGCAGCCAGCACCTCCGCCGTATGCACGAGATGCGCCGGTTCGTTGGGCCGAACGCTCCGAACCGGCACCGGCGAAAGATAAGGCGAATCCGTCTCCACCATCAGCCGATCCGAAGGAACCAGCCGGGCCACCTCGCGAAGCGCGTCGGACTTCTTGAACGTCGCCACGCCCGTCAGCGAAATCCAGAAGCCGCGGTCGATCAACTCGACGGCCTCGCCCACCGTTCCCGTGAAACAGTGAAAGACGACGCGCGATAGCGAAGGAAAGTCCGCGAGAATCGCCAGTGTATCGCCCTGAGCCTCGCGACTGTGAATCACGACGGGCTTGTCGATGGCCGCAGCCAACTCCAGTTGCCGTCGAAAGACGCGGTGCTGATCGGCGCGATCCGAGAAGTCGTAGTGGTAGTCCAGCCCGATCTCACCCACGCCGCACACGTCGGGCCGGCCGACGATATCCGACAGGGCCGCGTCCCAGGCCGAGGCCACCTTGCTCGCCTCGTGCGGATGGATGCCCGCCGCAACATGCACAGTCAGATGGGAGGGCGCCTGATC
>CAYYPB010000555.1:0-1921 GCA_964473405.1 uncultured Planctomycetaceae bacterium | reverse complement strand
CGCAGAGGGAGATGCGAGGCGACAACATACGGGGGGTTGTCCGCCACCCCCTGGATGTGCGAACAGCCCCCCCGGCCGCCGGCGCGGCGCATGATCTCGCTGAGGACGCCGCGTTCGATTCGCAGGCCCACGAGCCGATCGGCCAGACCCTCGACCTCGCGGCATACAGGGAAGGGCGTTCGAATCATCTCCAACTTGCTGCGCGTGATCTGCTCGTCCGGTAGGAAGATGTTCAAGTCGAGCTTGATGAGATGCTCGTCGTCCAGCAGGGTTCCGACCAGCGCCATGTTGTCTGGCCCCGCGTCGAACAGCTCGATCGTGATGTTGCGTTGTGCGATGAGTTTCATGGTCTTGTTTCCCGGAATGCCGTCCGTTCCCTGGGCGTCGCGATAGTGAATCGCCCGTGCCATCGCCTGCTGCACCTGCCGCCGAAGCGACACGAACAGCGCCTCTTCCTCTCGCAGTCCCGCCTTCACGGCGCAATCGGCCAACGGCCCGAGAAGCCACTGCTCGTTGGAGAAGAGCTTCACCCCGTCCAGGCCGCCCGCCAGTGCATCGCGAAACATCTTGAGCGAACTCGTCACATGGCCCGCGTTGGCCAGGATCGTTGCGCGGTGCTTCGCCCAGACCGCATCGTACGAGGCGTCCTCGGGATAGGCCCCGGACGCTCGCCCCACCTCGAACACGGCGCTGGACACACTGCGAACGAAGGCCTCCTTCGACGGGTCCTTGCACAGATCACCCATGCGAAGATCGAGCAGCTCGCCGTCAGGTTTGACCGTGTGAATCAGCCCGCCGACGTTGAGTACGATCGTGATCATCGCCTTGTCGAACTCGATCCGCGTGCCGGGCACGCCCTCGGCATGGACGAAAGGATAGCCGTGCTCGCCGAGGATCTTCGCGACGCGCTGCTGCTCGAACTCACCGCCGCCCGCGAAGACGAGTGAGCCCTTACTCTCTAGAACATAGACGGCCTCGGTGCCGGTCCCGCGCCGACCGCCGGCTTGAAGCGAGATGCCACGTACGACGCGATCGAGCAGCGCGTCGATCATCTCCTCGGTCACGCCGGGCAGACGACCCATCAGGACGGACTCGTGCAGTTGCTCGCTGTAGGTGGCACGCATCTGCTCGCATAGGATCCCGTTCGGCAGAACCAGCATGATCGGCACGAATCGGGCAACATCCTCGACGCCCCGCATCCGGCCGCGCTCCGTCAGGTTCTCGATGAACCGCGTCAGATCTTCCGTCAGCAGGGCGAGTTGATCGGGGTTGCAGCAGACGAACAGAAGCTCGGGCAATTGCTCTAGCGCCGAGGCCTCGAGAAGGTTGGCGTACACTTTTCCAGCGAGCGAGGCGGTTCGGAGCTTGCCGGCCTCCAGCAAGTTCATCGCGCCGGCTTCCTTGAGCGGCTGGGTGATCCCGTCGCCACCGCGTCCGACAAAGCATTCGGCGCGCGCATGGACAAAGAACGCAACGCCCAACGCGCCGGGAGGATGAATGCCGAGTTGTCCTTCTTTCAACATATTGTGTGCGCTGTCAGCCGTCAGCCGTCAACTATCGGCTTTCGGTTTTCGGTTTTCAGCTTTCGGCTTTCCCTACGGTATCACGATCGATCGCAGCGACAGGCCTTCTTTCATCACGTCGAATGCCTTCTGCAGCTCGTCGAGGCTGAACCGATGCGTCACGACCTTCTTCACGTCGATCAGGCCCTGTTCGACCATGCGGATCAACGGCACGTAGTCCGCCGGGCGGCAACCGAGCGAACCGACCACGTCGAGTTCCTTGAACATGATTTTGCCGGGGACAATCGCCGCCTTCTCGTGAGTATAGCCAACAACGACGAGCCGACCACCGATGCGAACGCTGTCGAACGCCTGCTCGAACGTCTTGGTGTTGCCGATGATCTCGATGGCGATGTCCG
>CAYYPB010000554.1:0-1922 GCA_964473405.1 uncultured Planctomycetaceae bacterium | reverse complement strand
GGGAGCGCCTGCAGCCGAACGGCCGGGTGGCCCATGTCCTTTGGACATGGGGAACCGATGACTGACACGGCACGCCCCGATCATCGAGTCCCCCACCTCCAAAGGAGGTGGGCCACCCGCCCCATCTCCTCTGGAGGTGGGCCGCCCGCCGAATCTCTGATCGCGTCCCTAGTGCTTCGCCTTGCCGGCGAGCAACAGGAAACCCACGCCGACCGCGGCCTGCGCGAGGAGCCCCGGGATGATCGGGCCCCTGACTTCCGTGCAGGCGAGTATCCAGGTGCCCATCGGCGAGCATCCGAATAGCCAGGTTCTCGACGCACCCATCGCCGGCGCGCGGATCGCTTCGGACCCCAAGTCCAGCAGCGGCGGCACGGCCCAGAACAGTATCAGATAGAAGGCCAAGTACCAGCCGGCTTTGGGGACTGTGGCGTAAACGAATCTAAGCAACCCACCGATCGGCACGAGGGCGAGGAGAAAAGCGCAAGCAAGATACGCGGCGGTCTCGCCAACCGGAAACTGGTACCAACCGTAGACGAGTGCCGGCCGGTTCTCGAACAACGCCGCCAGAATCCCGAAGACCAGCAGCGTGGCGATGATCGGTGCCTCGACGAACGGCCGGGGCCTGCGGCCGGCGAAGGCCGCGTCCTTGGCCTTGTGCGCGGCCCACCGAGCCGAGCGGCGGGCGGCATTGGCCACCGGAAGCATCGCGACCAGTATCAGAACACCCAGGGTCGCGATCACTTGAATGCCCGATTCGATGACCGGCCCGAAGCCGCCCATCCCCGCCATCATCGTAGGTTCGGGCCAATACACGAGCCCCAACGTGCAGAGAAACGCGCACGCCGCCAGCAGGGCATAGGCCAGCACCGGCGTGAAGGCCAGCACATCGTCTCTCGCGTACTTCCTGGCGGCGGCCTCGAAGAAGATGCCAGCCAGGATCCCCTGCGCCAACAAGGAGACGAAGATCGGAATAAGAAACGAAGGATCGATGGACGATATCGCGGTGCCGCTGCTCAGGCCGGATACCGACGAGAAACTCAGCAACAAGGCCAGACCGGGCAGAACGCGGAACACTTCTTGCGCGCCCGTGGCGATGGCGATCACGATCACCACACCGACGATCGACATCGTGCCGCGCGTGCCGAGCCCGACCAAAACGGCCAGCGTCCAAGTCATCAGCGCCAGACACCCGAGAATCCCAAACATGACGGTCGGACCGAGAACCGGCGTATCGCCTAACGCACTGAGAACCGTGCAGGCAACCCAGTTGACGACGGTGATCGACAGGACCATGGCGGTCGGCCCGGTCAGGTAGCCCAGAACGGCGGATCGCCCCGTCATCGCGGTGGATCGATGCGACGTGATCATCTCGGTCGTGAAATCGCGTTGGATGGCCTTCTTGATCGCACCGGCCCCGACGAGGAACATCAGGCCCGTCTGGATGAACAACAAGACCGCCAGCGAGCCATCCGCGAAGGCGCTGAGGCTGATGTGTTCGGCGGCAGCAATGCCGCGATAGATGAGGACGTTGACGATCAGGACGAGCCCCGCCCACGCACCGCAGATCATCAGCAGCTTGCGGACGCCGCCAACGAGTTGCACCTGCGCCCAGCCGACAGGGTTCGAGATGACCGATTCCATCGCCATGAGGGGGTCCCGTGGGAAGCTTCGCAATCCGCAACGGTCATTGGACATCATGCACCACCCGCCCGTCAAGTGCGACGCGATCTCGGCTCGGGATCGACATCGAGGCGGGCTTGCGACGAGCGCCACTCGCCCCGAAGATGGACTTCCCTGAGACCGCCGGGGCGTCCCCAACCCGAAAAGCCCCGGGCGAATAGAGCAGGGAAAGCTCCCCCACTGCGCCGGTCAACCCCCCGGGGCGACACTGCAAACATTTGCCCCCATCACATTGCGAGCTC
>CAYYPB010000553.1:0-1938 GCA_964473405.1 uncultured Planctomycetaceae bacterium | reverse complement strand
CGGCTTCGGACAGAGACCCCCCCTAGACAAGGACACGCTCATGGAAGCCTCAAGCGCACAAGATCACGTCAGACGACCCCTAGCGCACAAGATCACGTCAGACGACCCGACAGCCGTCCAGGGGCATCGCATTCTCGTTTTCGCACCCCACGGAGGAGGCTGCCTCTGCCTATTGGTTCATCCCCCTCTGCCCCAATGGACCGCCTGCGAACTTCCCCAGCAGAGCCGGGGGCTGAGGGATGATTCGTACAATATGCGAATGATGCCGTGGGCGTCATTGTTCGCCGCGTGCGCGATCGAATGAATCAGTGCCCGGGATTGTACCGGCGGTCTTCCAGCGTGCCGGCCAGCGGATCGACGGGGTCGCTCGGCGCGATGCCGTCCTTGGCGAAGACGTAATAGAGTTTGCCCTCGCTGTAGGTATGCCCCGCCCGTTCGCCCGCCTGATCGCCGACGCCCATGTAGATGTCGCAGCGGCCGGGGGCCCTGATCGCGCCGCCGGTATCTTGATCCAGCATGAATCGACTCAACGGCATTCGCCCCTGGCCCGACTCGTTCGGCACATGCGTCGCGACGAACGTCAGCGACGCCCGCGGGAAGATCGCCTTGTCCGTGGCGATGCTGCATTCGGTCGTGACCGGCTTGCCGAGGCAGCCGTAAGGCCCGCCCACCGAGTCGCGGAAGAAAATGTACCGCTTGTTCTGGAATAGATAGGCGTCTAAGTCCTGCGGGTACTGCTTGAAATGGCGGATCATCGTCGCCAGCGATCGCCGGTTGGCGTCGATCTTGCCGTCGGCGACCATCATGTTGCCGATCGACGTGTACTCGTGCCCGTTGTTGCCGGCGTAGCCGACCTCATGCAGCGTACCGTCGGGCAGCCTGAGAAAGCCCGACCCCTGCACGGTGATGACGTACGACTCGAACCGGTCGCCGAGCCAGGCGAGTTCCTGCCCTTCGAGAAGAAGATTGCTCTCGATCTCCTCACGGCTGTGCCACGGCCCGCCGACCACGTTGCCCTCGGCGTCCTTCTCGATCTCGTCCGGCAGCTTGTAGAGCGGAAATCGGAATCGCTCGGTCTGCGTCATGCTGCCGTCGAAGATCGGCGAGTAGTAGCCCGTGAAGAGAACCGTGCCGTCGTCGTCGCAGCCGACGGACATATAGACGTCGAACTGCTCGCGGATCGCCGCGTTCAACGCCTCGGGGCTCGACGCCTGGTCCAGCACGGTGAGGAACAGCTCGAGGCTGGTGGCCGCCTTCTCGTGCGTGATGGGCCCCATCGGGTAGTAGTTGTGGCTTGATGGTGCCTTGAGGTACTCGATACTATGCTGCACGGCCTCGCGCAGGCCGATGCCCTTGGCTCGATACCAGCCCTTGCCAAAGTCGGGATACTCCGACGGATCGGTCACGAGTCGCAGCGCGAACTCGCCCGGCGCCAACTGGCGACTGTAGTCTTTCTCGTGCAAACCCAGCGGCAGCGGCTCGACCGGCTTCTGGCAAGCGACGTTGATCAGCGAGAAAAACACAACAGTAGCGGTGAAAGTTCGATAGGACATGGTCCGACTCCCTTCGGTCACGATGCCAAGGAACCGAGGCTCCCCGCAAGGCGGTCCCCACGGCGTGATTCAGGGCGCACTATACCGCCGTGGGGATCGCATCCGCAACCGGCCCGTCATGTCCCCGGGGAGAGCGGTAGAGTCGAGACGTGGCGCGGTGGGGTAGGCTGGGCCTATCTGTTTTCCGCTCCTTTCGTCTGGCGGTGCCTCAATAGCCCGGCCGTGCTCCGTTTCCACGTCCCGCTCATCGAACCGGACGTGCGGATTTCCCGCATCCGGCTCTCGGAGAAGGTTCATCCGTTCGCATGCGGCAGACGGGAAGGATCCCAACGGAGTTGGAGCAGCCCGAAGGTTTGCTCCAACCACGGACTCCAGTACCAGCACG
>CAYYPB010000552.1:0-1941 GCA_964473405.1 uncultured Planctomycetaceae bacterium | reverse complement strand
CGTGTGCTCTCGCGGCGGGCGACCATTTCAGGCTCGGTGCGCATTTCGTGGTAGAAGCTCGGGATCGTGGTCTCGATGTAGACGCTGCGATTCATGGTGCTCCCTGTATTCTACACGCCGGCGAACGGCAGAGCAATCAAAACACGGGTTGAGAAAGAAGCCCTGGGCAGGCCTGCCCAGGGCGTTTGTGCGTTTACTCCTTCACCTCAAACTCCGCGTCGATGACTTCGTCTTCTTTCTTTTCGCCACTCCCGGGGTCGGCGTCGTTGGGGGGGGGCGGGGGTGGAGCGCCGTCTGGCATGGGGCCGGCGCCGGCGGCGGCTTGGGACTTGGCCGCCTCTTCGTAGATGATCTTGCCGAGGGCCTCGCTGGCCGTGGTGACGTTCTCTATGGCCTTGGTGATCGCCCCGGCGTCATCGCCCTTGCTGATTTCCTTCAGGTTGGTGACGGCGCTCTCGACCTTGCTTCGTTCGTCGGCCGGGACCTTGTCGCCGTGTTCCTTTAGGGTCTTTTCCGTCTGATAGATCATCTGATCCGCCTGGTTCTTGGCGTCGACCAGTTCTCGTTTCTTCTTGTCGTCGTCGGCGAACTTCTCGGCGTCTTGGCGCATCTTTTCGACTTCCTCCTCGCTGAGGCCGGAGGAGCCTTCGATCGTGATGTTCTGCTCCTTGCCCGTACCGGTGTCCTTGGCGGAGACGCTGAGGATGCCGTTGGCGTCGATGTCGAACGTGACTTCGATCTGCGGGACGCCGCGCGGGGCCGGGGCGATGCCGGTCAGGTTGAAGCGGCCGAGCGTGCGGCAGTCGACGGCCATCTGCCGTTCGCCCTGCAAGACGTGGATCGTCACTTCCGGCTGACTGTCGGCGGCGGTGGAGTAGGTCTCCTTCTTGCTCGTGGGGATGGTCGTATTCCGCGGGATCATCGGGGTCATCACGCTGCCCATCGTCTCGACGCCGAGTGACAGCGGCGTGACGTCCAAGACGAGTATGTCCTTGACATCGCCGCCGATGATGCCGGCCTGAATGGCCGCTCCGACGCCGACAGCCTCGTCCGGGTTGATGCTCTTGTTGGGCTCCTTGCCGAAGATATCATTGCAGATCTGTTGCACGGCGGGGATACGCGTCGAGCCGCCGACCAAAATGCACTCGGCGATGTCGCCGGGCGAGAGCTTGGCGTCTTCGAGCGCCTTGAGTACCGGACCGCGGCAGTGCTCGGTCAGGCTTTCGGTGATCTGCTCGAACTTGGTCCGCGTCAGCGTCGTGTTGAGGTGCTTGGGGCCCGACGCGTCGGCCGTGATGAACGGCAGGTTGATCGTCGTCTCCATGCTGGTGGAGAGTTCGCACTTGGCCTTTTCGCAGGCCTCCTTGAGACGCTGGTGGGCCATGGCGTCGTCGGTCAGGTCGATGCCGTACTGCTTGCGGAACTCCTCGGCGACGTGGCCGATGAGCAGCTCGTCGTAATCGTCGCCACCGAGATGCGTGTCGCCGTTGATCGACAGGGTCTCGAAGACGCCGTCGCCGACGTCGAGGATCGAGATGTCGAACGTGCCGCCGCCCAGATCGAAGACGGCGATCTTGCCGCCCTTCTTCTGCTCCATGCCATAGGCGAGGGCCGCGGCGGTCGGCTCGGGCAGGACGCGCTTCACGTCGAAGCCGGCGATGATGCCCGCCTCTTGGGTGGCCTTGCGCTGGGCGTCGTTGAAGTAGGCCGGCACGGTGATGACGGCGGCCTCGACCTTTTCGCCGAGATAGTCTTCGGCGGTCTTCTTCAGGTCCTGGAGGACCATCGCGGCGATCTCGGGCGGGGTGTATTCCTTGTCGCGGATCTTGACCTTGACCAGCTCGTCGGAGCCGCCGGTGATCTCGAACGGGACGATCTTCTCTTCGGGGCCGACCTGGCTGTGGCGACGGCCCATGAACAGCTTGGTGCAATAGACGGTGT
>CAYYPB010000551.1:0-1942 GCA_964473405.1 uncultured Planctomycetaceae bacterium | reverse complement strand
GAAGGCGAGCCAACACCCCCGGTCGGATGTCGTCGACGATCTGTCCAAAACACAAACCACGGAAATGGAGACAGGGCCTGCCGCCCCGCGGGCGCGAACCCCGATCGCACTATTGGCGTAGAGACCAGGGGCTTCCGCCGTGGGCTAGCGGAGCGCCGCCACTCCGTGGCTAACTGTCCTGCTCAACAGGCCGATGTGTGCAGGTGGCCGCACAGGACCACAGCCCCAAGACAGGCCGCTACTAGTAGACGGCAACGCGGCACCACAGTGCCCAGACAGGTCGCCTGCCTTCTTCTCGTCTTCGCGTGCCTTCTCTCGGTCCCCGCATCCGTCGCAGCCGAGCGAACCGCACCGCCGCCGCTGGCCGTCAAGGTTGGCAAGATCCTGACGATGAACGACGACGACGCGATCATCAACAACGGCGTCGTCCTGGTCGTCGATGGCAAGATCACCGCCGTCGGCACGCTTCGTGACATCGAAATCCCCGATGGCTACCGCGTCATCGACCACCAAGACGGCTGGCTCGTTCCCGGCCTCGTCGATGCCCACAACCACATCGCCGGCTCGCTGTCCGACCTGAACGATGGCGTCTATCTGTCCGACCCCGGCCTGCGCACGCTGGATACCGTCGAACCGCGAAACGAGAACGCCGAGAACGCCCTGTCGGCCGGCGTCACGACAGTCCTGCTCATCCCCGGCTCCGGCAACAACATGTCCGGCTTCGGCACGATGACCAAGCTCTTCGGCAACAGCGTGGACGAGGTCGTCATCCGCTCACCCGGCTCGCTCAAGATCGCCCAGGCCGGTAACCCCGAACGCTACTGGTATCGCGTCGGCCGCAGCCTGATGAACTGGAACCTTCGCCAAACCCTGGAGAAGGCCAAGGCCTACCACGAGACGTGGACCCGACACGAAGCGGACGACACTACCGCCGAGCCCAAGCGCGACATCGTCTGGGAGGACTTCCGCGGCCTCTTCAGCCACGAGTACCCCGCGTCGCTGCACACGCAGATATACCAGGTCTACATGACCTCGATCACCATGCTGCGAGACTACTTCGGCATCAACGCCGTCACCGACCACTCGACCTTCGATTCCTACAAACTCGCCTCGCTCATCAAAGAGCGAAACATGTACGCGATGGTCGGACCCAGACAGTTCTACTTCGACCGCCGCGATCGAACCCTCAACGGCTGCGCCGGCAAGTTCGCGGAGCAGGGCATCAAACGCCTGGGCATCAACACCGACGCGCCTGTCGTGCCGCAAGAGGACTTGCCGTTCCAGGCCACGATGGCTTGCTGGTACGGCTGGAACGACCACTACGCCGCCATCAAGGGCCTCACCCGCATGCCGGCCGAGGCGATGCAAGTCTTCGATCGCGTCGGTAGCATCGAGGTGGGCAAGGATGCCGACTTCGGCCTCTGGACCGGCAGCCCGATCGATCCCCGGGAACATTGCAGGCTAACCGTCGTCGACGGCCAAATCGCATACGACGCGAAAGTGAGGCGGCGAACCCGATGATGCGCCACCAACGAAAACTCCGATCCGCCCGTTTCGTTGTCGCGATGACGGCCCTGCTGCTCGCCGCCTACGGGCTGGCGCTGCCCGGCCACGTCCGCGCCGGCGACGATGAGGATCGCTACGTCGTCGTCAAGACCGCCAAGACCCTCACCATCAGCGGGGAGGAGGTCGGCGACGCCCTGATCGTGTGTAACTACGATCAGAGTTTTGCCGTCCTCAATGTTTAGGCGGGCGAGAGTGTCGCGGATTTCGCCGCCGGACTTGGGATCGAGCTCTGCCGTCGGCTCGCGTGCGCGAGAGATACGGGCGATGGAGATCATCGACGAGTTGGAACCGGTGGCCCGCGGTCCGTATGCGGGCGCCGTGGGTTACCTCGACTTCTCAGGGAATGTCGACACCGCCATCGCGCTACGCACGCTGG
>CAYYPB010000550.1:0-1945 GCA_964473405.1 uncultured Planctomycetaceae bacterium | reverse complement strand
GTCATTCATCACATCATGCCACCCATGCCACCCATGCCGCCCATACCACCCATACCACCCATGCCGCCCATGCCGCCCATGCCGCCCATGCCGCCCATGCCGCCCATCTCGTCCATGCCGGGGCCACCGGGAGCATCGTCGCCATCGGAAGGCGTGTCGGTAATGCAGCAGTCAGTCGTCAACAGAATACGTGCCACGCTTGAGGCGTTCTGCAGCCCCGTCCGCACGACCTTCGCCGGATCGATCACGCCGCTCTTGACGAGATCTTCGTAGGTATCCGTCAACGCGTTGTAGCCGAATGCGCCGGTCTTCTTCTCGACCTTATGAACCACGACGCCTGGCTCGACGCCTGCGTTCGAGGCGATGGACTTGATCGGGGCCAAGATCGCATCCCGCACGACCTGAACGCCGGCCTTCTCGTCGTGACCCTTGGCGTTCGTCCGCTCGATCGCCGAGCGAGCCCGCAGCAGCGCCACGCCGCCGCCGGGGACGATGCCCTCGTCGATGGCCGCTCGCGTCGCGTGCAGTGCGTCTTCGTAGCGAGCCTTCTTCTCTTTCATTTCCGCCTCAGTGGCGGCCCCAACGAGGATCTGCGCCACGCCGCCGGCCAACTTGGCCAGCCGCTCCTGGAGCTTCTCACGGTCATAGTCGCTCGTGCAGTCTTCGATCTCGCGACGGATCATCTCGATCCGGGCCTTGATGTCCTTCGACGCGCCGGCGCCCTCGACCATCGTCGTGTTGTCCCCGTCGATGTGGACCTTCTTGGCCGTGCCGAGGTCGGTGATCGCCACCCCGTCCAACTCGATGCCGAGGTCCTTGTAGATCGTCTTCGCGCCGGTCAGGACCGCGATGTCTTCCATCATGGCCTTGCGACGATCGCCGTAGCCAGGGGCCTTCACGGCCGCGACAGGCAAGATGCCTCGCAGCTTGTTGACGACCAGCGTGGCCAAGGCCTCGCCATCAACGTCTTCGGCGATGATCAAGAGCGGCCGCTTCGTCTTGGCAACCTTCTCGAGCAACGGGACCAGCTTCGTCACGCTGGAAATCTTCTCCTCGAAGATGAGAACGAACGCCTTGTCCAGCACGACCTCCATCGCGTCGGGGTCGGTCACAAAGTGCGGCGAGAGATAACCGCGATCGAACTGCATGCCCTCGACGACCTCGACGGCCGTGTCCAGGCTCTTGCCCTCTTCGATCGTCATGACGCCGTCTTTGCCGACCTGCTTGAAAGCGTCGGCCAAAATCTCGCCGACCTCACGGTCGTTATTCGCCGAGATAGACGCCACACGGATGATGTCCTCGACGTTGTTCGCGTCAGCCTTCACCGGCCGAGCCATCGCCTCGATTTCCTTGATGACCGCCTTGACGGCCTTGTCGATCCCACGGCCCAAAGCCATCGCATCGCAGCCGGCCGCGACGTGCCGCAGACCTTCGGCAAACATAGCCTCGGCAAGAACCGTCGCCGTCGTCGTCCCGTCGCCGGCCGCGTCAGAGGTCTTGCTCGACGCCTCTTTGACCATCTGCGCCCCAAGGTTCTCGTACTTGTCCCCAAGCTCGATCTCCTCGGCAACAGAAACGCCGTCCTTGGTAGCCGTCGGCGCCCCCCAGCCCTTGTCCAAAACCGCCGTCCGCCCCCGCGGCCCCAGCGTCGCCTTAACGGCCGAAGTCAGCTTCTGCACCCCGGCGAGCAAAGCCCCCCGAGCATCCTCATGAAATACAACCTGCTTGGCACCCATCGAAGTCAGCCTCCTAGCGGTGAATGTGATTGCGTACTCAAAGAGTCTCGACCGCCATCCAGCGATCGTGAAACCTACCTACAAAGTCGAAAACAGCCCAATCCAAAAACTCAGATCCAAAGAGTTCTGGCAAAGGAACTACTAAACCAGGTCCCGATACCCAAACCCAGAAGAAGCCTGGTGACCGTCCGGGTGCTCCTAAAACCACG
>CAYYPB010000549.1:0-1957 GCA_964473405.1 uncultured Planctomycetaceae bacterium | reverse complement strand
TGCCACAAGCTCATCGAGCGATGAACCCGCAGAAGCAACTGTGGCGATGCACTAGCGTATGGTCACACCTGTTCGTGCGGGTTCGCCAGACCCCCCAAAACCGAACCGCGACCGTGAGGGAGTGGCCGATCCGGGCGGCCGTTCCTGACGGGCGCGGTTCGGATAGCCCGCGGGAACCGCGTAACCCGCAACATTACGCGTGACGCTGCACTAGTGAGCCGCTTGCAGCGGCTTGTTCGCTTCGATGAGTTGGTCCGGCGTCACGACGGCACCGTGCTTGCTCTTCAGGGATGCCAGCCCTTGCGTCCAGTCGTCATAGACCTGATAGAGTTTCTCGGGGAGATGCTCCTCCTTGCCGAAGGCCTCCCGCTGCAGGTCGATGCGAGACTGAATCTTGTCGACATAGATCGAGAACTGGCGGTCGTACAACTCTCGCGGATAGTCCTTGTCGATCGTTGCGGAGAAGATGCGTTTGAGATCGTCGTACTTCGGGATGAAGCCGACGGGCGTCTCGATCGCGTCCACCTTGCCCTGGGCCCGTTCGGCCAGCCAACTGAGCCAAACGCTTACGTCGCGTTTCTCGCCGAGGAGCTTGGGCGAACTGCCGCCGCGCGCCTTGTCGGTGAGGAAGTAGTTCAGTCCCGCGAGAATCGGCCTGCCCGCTTCGGTCAGCTTCGCGTTCCCGTAGAACTCGAACTGTGATGCCATGTAGTCGGCCAATGGGCCTGGAATGAACGGCGCGTTCGCCCAGGGCTGTCGCTTGACGCCTGACGCTCCCACCTCGGTCGCGGTCGCCGCAGATACGATAGAGGCGCCGATGACGACACCATCGTCGGAACTCTTGCCCACCCAAACGGGCGGCATGGTGTCGCTGTCGCGGCCGGAGTAGGTGACGACCTTGATCGTGGCGCCCTCGGGCGACTCGCCCGTAGTCTGGACGTAGTTGTTGATCTCGGTGTTCCGCAGGGTGCATCTGGCATTCGGATGCGAAATGGGGATCTCATTGCCCTGGGCGTTCTTCTTGCCCTTGTGCCATTGGCCCTGGAAGTTGACGCCCGATTCGGCGTTCTTCTCGCCGTTGCCGGTCCAGTGGGGCACTTGCTTGTCGTCGACGAGAACGTTGGACCAGATGACCTCGGCCCCCTCTTGTCGCAAGCACTTCATCAGGTAGGGGTCGCCCTCTTCGTTGACGCTCGCGACGATGCCGAAGATACCCTGCTCGGGGTTGATCGCCCGGACGGTGCCATCATCGGCAATCCACATCTGCGCGAGGTCATCGCCCACAAAGCCGGTCCCGGCCATGGCGGTGGTCGTCTTGCCGCAACCACTGGGGGCGGCGCCGGCGAACCAAGTGACGGTTCCTTTGGCATCCTTGATGCCGGTAATGAACATGTGCTCCGAGAGTTCCTTGCCCTTGCCGTAGTATGTGGCGAGGTCCACGGCGAAGCGGTGGTTGCCCTTCTTGAGCAGCAGGGTGTTTCCCGCGTAGGTGCAGTACATGCTGAACGTCGTGAGCCAGCTCCGGTCCATGAAGACGCGCGCGTTTTCAAGGTCCTCGGGACGATTGAGCCCCTCGGCGTGGACGTTCGTGAGGAACAGGCCGGCGATCTTCACCTGCTCGTCGAACTTGTCGTAGACGTGCCGATAGAGGATGTCGCCCGAGTGCATGACGTAGGTCGAGGAGGATATCTGGATCGACGGCAGCGCCATCTTCGCGCCGGCCGGGCCCCGGCAGAAGAAACCGACCATCATGGTCTTGCCCTTCATGATGCCGGTCATGTGTTCCTTCACATAGGCCTGCCCCTCGGCTCGAAGCATCTTCTTGGCGAGGACGCTGACCGGCTCCCCCTCGTTGACGATGGAGGAAGGGCGGGCCCCGGTGCGGGCCTCGGCCTTCCGCCACGACTGGAACTCGTGGGTCTCCCCAGGGCCCAGGATGAGGCCGTCGGGGAAGTAG
>CAYYPB010000548.1:0-1959 GCA_964473405.1 uncultured Planctomycetaceae bacterium | reverse complement strand
TTCGCGGTTTGCGGTCTCCTCGCGCTCGGCCCGGCCCCACCAGAGCGCCTGCGCCGCCATGCCCGCATGCATATGCGTCAACCGCCCGGTCATCACATTGTCGAGCACCGTCATCCCCTCGAACAGGGCAATGTTCTGAAACGTCCGCGCAATGCCCAGCGCCGCCACCTGATAGGGCTTCATCTCCGGCCGCCGCTCGCCGCGGAACCAGACCTCGCCCTCCTGCGGATGATAAAACCCCGAGATCACGTTCAGCATCGACGACTTGCCGGCCCCGTTCGGCCCGATGATCGCCCGGATCTCGCCCTCGCGGATGTCGAACGAAATACCCTTGATCGCCGTGACCCCGCCGAACCGCAGGGTGATGTTCTTCATCTCCATCAGCACACCGCCGATGGTCCGACCGTCTTCGGTCACCGTGGTCTCGCTGCCGTCAGCCAAACCCCAACTCCTTCTTCTGGCCGGAAATATCCCGGGGGGCTCGGGGGGCTGGCCCCCCGACCGATCGCCGCAAAGCGGCGAAACCGGCACCCGGGCGATTCATTCGGCCGCCATCTTCTGCGAGCTTTCCACGACCTCGGCATCGCTGATTGCCAGCGTCGCCTCGATCGCGCCCTTGCGGCCGTCCTCATAGGTGACCTCGGTGCGGGTATGAACGCTTTCCGACCCGTCATAAAGCGCCTCAACCAGATCGGCGAATTTCTCGCCGATGATCTTGCGCCGCACCTTGCGCGTCCGGGTCAACTCGCCATCGTCGGCATCGAGCTCCTTGTGCAGGATCAGAAACCGCCTGATCTGGCAGCCCGACAGCATCGCATCCCCGGCCACCGAGCGGTTCACCTCGCCGATATGTTCGCGCACCATCGCATAGACCTTCGGGTGCCCGGCCAGTTCCTGATACGAGGCATAGGCAATGTTGTTGCGCTCGGCCCAGTTGCCCACCGCCGCCAGATCGATGTTGATGAACGCGCAGCAATGGTCGCGCCCGGCGCCAAACACCACCGCCTCCAGGATGTTGGGATAGAATTTCAGCTTGTTTTCCACGTATTTCGGCGCGAACAGCGCGCCCGAGGCCATCTTGCCCACATCCTTGGCCCGGTCGATGATCCGCAGATGTCCGCTGGCCTCCTCGATGAACCCCGCATCGCCGGTTGCCACCCAGCCCTCGGCATCCTTGGTCGAGGCGGTGCTCTCGGCGTTCTTGAAATACTCCACGAACACGCCGGGGCTGCGGTAATGGACCTCGCCGGCCTCGTCGATCCGGATCTCGACCCCCGGCGACGGAACCCCCACGGTGTCGGCGCGAACCTCGTGATCGGGCTGCTGGGTGATGAACACGCTGGCCTCGGTCTGGCCGTAAAGCTGTTTGAGGTTGATCCCCAGCGAGCGGTAGAAATCGAAGATCTCCGGCCCGATCGCCTCGCCGGCGGTATAGCCCACCCGCACCCGGCTCAGCCCCATGGTGTTCTTCAGCGGCCCGTAGATGAAAAGATTGCCCAACGCATAGCGGATCCGGTCGGCCAGACCCACCGCCTTGCCATCCAGCAGCCGCGGCCCGACCCGACGCGCGATCTCCATGTAATGGCGAAACAGCCACCGTTTCGTCGGCCCGGCATCCTCCATCCGGATCATCACGTTGGTCAACTGGGTCTCGAATACCCGCGGCGGGGCGAAATAATAGGTCGGCCCGATCTCGCGCAGATCGGTCATCATCGTGTCGGGGCTTTCGGGGCAGTTCACACAGAACCCGGTCCAGAACGCCTGACCGATGGAAAAGATGAAATCGCCCACCCATGCCATCGGCAAATAGGCCAGAATCTCGTCGCCCGGGCGCAGATGGTCGAATTCCGATGATGCCTTCGAGGTCTCGATGATGTTGCGGTTCGACAGCACCACGCCCTTCGGCCGCCCGGTGGTGCCCGAGGGGTAAAGCATCACCCAGGGGCGGGCATACACCAG
>CAYYPB010000547.1:0-1959 GCA_964473405.1 uncultured Planctomycetaceae bacterium | reverse complement strand
CCTGTGCCGCGCGCGCCGCAGCCACGCGAGAGTGACCCGAACCGTCAGGAAGACGGTCGCGCGTTGGCCCTGGCGACGACAAAGGCGCTGGCGGACGCTGAGGTCTCGGCTGATGACGTCGGCCTGGTCAATGCGTTCGGTGTCGGTGTCGTGGCATATGATCACTCAGAGGCTGCGGCCATTCGTTCTGTCTTCGGCCAACGAGCGGCGAAGCTCCCCGTGATGGCGACCAAGGGGGCCCTGGGCAACAACGGTGCGGGCAGCGGGGCGATCGATGTGGCCGCCACGGTGATGGCCATGCATCGCGGCGTGGTTCCACCATCGCTCAACACAGAGACGGTCGATCCGAACTGCGGCATTCATGTCGTCCGGGGCGATCCGATCGATCTTCGGGCCGATGTGGCCGTGTCGACGGCGGCCGCGATGTCGGGCGGGCAAGTCGCGAGTCTGGTGATTCGGAGGTATCAGTCATGAGTCGTCGCGTGGTAGTGACAGGCATGGGGTGGATGACGCCGTTGGGCCAGGACATCGAGGAGGCGTGGTCCGCCATTCTCGAGGGTCGTAGTGGCATCGCCAAGACGACGAACTTCGACGCGCAGACTTTCCCCACGCAGTTTTCCGGCGAGGTGAAGGGTTTTGATCTGCGCGCGTTCCTCGGCGACAGCGAGTACGAAACGCATAAGGACGTCAGCCGGCAGGCCGGCTTCGCGCTGGCGGCCGCCAAGCTCGCTTGGAAGCTCTCGGGCCTGAGCGACAAGAAGAACCTCGATCGGACGCGCGTCGGTGTGTACCTCGGCGGCGGTGAAGGGCCGATGGACTTCGACAACTTCACCGCCTCGGCGGTCGAGAGCTGGGATTATGAGGCCGACGACCTGGACACGAAGCGGTGGGCCGACGAGGCCTTCAAGCGTCTGCTGGAGGTCGTCGAGTTGGAGCAAGATCCGAACATGGCCGCCGCCCACATGGCGAACCTGTTCGGCATCGAGGGGCCTTGTCTCAATACGCTGACGGCCTGCGCGGCCAGCACCCAAGCCATCGGCGAGGCGCTCAACTTGATCCGACGCGGCGACGCCGATGTGATGGTCTCCGGCGGATGTCACTCGATGATCCACCCGTTCGGGACCACGGGTTTCAATCGGCTGACCGCACTGTCGACGCGGAACGACTCGATCACGACGGCCTCGCGACCGTTTGACCGCACGCGCGACGGCTTCGTCCTGGGCGAGGGGGCCGGCATGTTGATCCTCGAAGAGGCCGAGCACGCCAAGGCACGCGGGGCTAAGGTCTTCGCCGAGATTCGCGGCTTCGGCTCGACGGCGGACGCGTTTCGCATCACGGACATTCACGAGGACGGCCGCGGCGGCATCGCCTCGATGCGCATGGCCATTGCCGACGCCGGTCTGAAGCCTGCGGACATCGACTACATCTCTGCTCACGGCACGGGCACGGCGGAGAACGACAAGATCGAGTCGCTGGCGATCAAGGGCGTCTTCGGCGGCGGCGCCAAGGACGTGCCGCCGGTCAGCAGCGTCAAGAGCATGTTGGGCCATCTGATTGCCGCCGCCGGTGCGTGCGAGTTGATCACCTGCATCCTGGCGATTCGCGACCAGGTACTGCCGCCCACGATGAACTACGAACACCCAGACCCCCGATGCGACCTCGACTACATCCCCAACAAGAAGCGAGAGACGGACGTCTTTGCCTGTTTGAGCAACTCATTCGGGTTCGGCGGGCAGAATAACACACTTGTGGTGACGGCGTTCAAGGACTGAAAGCTGAAAGTCCAAAACCGAGAGCTGTAAGCCATCAGCTTTAGCCTTCGGTCCTTGGTTTTCGGCTTTCGGTTCTTGCCTTTGAGCTTTCCCCATTTTCTCAATTCTACATTCTCAATTCCCTCCGCTCCAATGGGGCAGCAACATGCCAGCCCAGCCGGGTGGCCCATGTCCTTCGGACGTGGGG
>CAYYPB010000546.1:0-1968 GCA_964473405.1 uncultured Planctomycetaceae bacterium | reverse complement strand
CATCTGTGGCACCGGCGTCCCGCCGGTGAGACCACAGGCGAGACGCCTGTGCCACACAGACGCTGGAGTTTCGGCAACCCGCAGAATCGGGAGTGACGGGATACCGGGCGGCGATCGGGATCGAGGCGGACAACCGACATGGCCAAGCGAATCGTAGTGGCGATCACCGGGGCGAGCGGGGCGGCTTATGCGAGGCGGCTGCTGGCGTGCCTTGCGTCGGCCGGTGTCGAAATCCATCTCGTCGTCTCACCGTACGGCCGCCGATTGTGCCACGACGAATTGGGTCTCTCGGACGCGAGCCCCGAGTCGCTCGTCGGCGTCGAGTCGGCCTCCGCGATCAAGGCATCCGACTATCGCGACGTGGGAGCCCACTTGGCGAGCGGCTCCTTCCAGACCGATGGGATGGTCGTCTGCCCGTGCAGCGGCAATACGCTCGGGCATATCGCGGCCGGGCTGGGGGATAACCTGATCACTCGGGCGGCCGCCGTGCATCTCAAGGAGCGGCGGCGGCTGATCCTCGTCACGCGGGAGATGCCCGTCTCGCAGATCGAGTTGGAGAACATGCTTCGCGTTTCGCAAGCGGGGGGGGTTCTCTGTCCCGCATCGCCAGGGCTCTACATGCTGCCTCGGTCCGTGGACGATCTGATCGACTTCGTCGCCGGCAAGCTCTGCGACTTGCTCGATGTGCCTCACGACATGAACACGCGTTGGGATCCCACATAAAGCCACCGATGGTATCGGCGTTTCGACATGAAACCGCCGATGGCATCGGCGGCTTTGTGTCCTACAGGCGTCGACGGCGGGGGGGCAGCTTGCCGCCGAGTGTGCGGGCGGGCTTGGGGGGCGGCGGGGGCGAGGCACTCACCGCGACCGGCGCGACGGCACCCCCGGGTCGGTCAGCACGCTCGCGATCCCGGGGCGGCGGCGAGGGCTTGAAGCCCTTGACCTCCAGCCGTTCGATCTGCTTGTTGATGAGCATCTCGACTTCCGTCAGGACGCCACCCTGCTCGGTGGTTACGAACGAGATCGCCTTGCCGGTGGCCCCCATGCGAGCCGTACGGCCGATGCGATGCACATAGACCTCAATGTCATCAGGCATGTCATAGTTGATGATGTGCGTGATGCCGTTGACGTCGATGCCGCGAGCGGCCAGGTCAGTGGCCACGAGAATCGGGATGTGGTGCTTGCGGAACCGCTCCATCACCTTCTCGCGCTTCTGCTGCACGAGATCGCCGTGGATCTCCTTGGCCTGAAAGCCTGCCGCGTGCAGGCGGCGGGCAAGTTTTCGCGTGCCCGCCTTCGTGCGGGAGAAGATAATGGCGAGCGTCGGTTTCTCCTGCTTGAGCAGCAACTGCAAGAGCCGCACCTTGTCCCACGGCTCGACCACGCAATACTGCTGATCCACGCCTTCGACAGTGACTTGGTCTTGCGAGACGTTGACCTCCGCCGGGTCGTGCATGTATCGCTTCGCCAGTCGCTTGATCTCGTCGTCGATCGTGGCCGAAACGAGGACGGTCTGATGGTTGTTCCGCACGCGGCCCAAGATCATCTTGATGTCGTCGCGGAAACCGATGTCCAACATGCGGTCCACTTCGTCCAACACGACGAACCGAACGCCGTCGAAACTGAGTACGCCGCGACGGAGCATGTCCATCACGCGACCGGGCGTTCCCACGATGACATGTGGCTTCTTGCCAAGCTGCTGAATCTGGCCCGCCATCCCGGTGCCGCCGTAGACGGGCACGCAATGGATGGGGAGATGGTCGGCGAGGCGTCGCATTTCGCCGAGCACCTGCGCCGCCAGCTCGCGCGTCGGCGTGAGGATGACGACCTGGAGTCGGGTGGCCTCGTCCAGTTGTTGAAGGATGGGTATGCCGAAGGCAGCCGTCTTGCCCGTGCCGGTCCGTGCCTGGCCGAGTACGTCTCGACCCGCGAGGACGACAGGGATGAGTTCCTTCTGGATCGGCG
>CAYYPB010000545.1:0-1981 GCA_964473405.1 uncultured Planctomycetaceae bacterium | reverse complement strand
TATTCGGGCACATCTACTCCCACGCCATCACCCGAGTCCTCGCCCACGGCCGAACCGAGTGCCAGGAAATGCACATCGTCGAGACCGGTGCCTACGGCAAGGCCCTCGTCCTCGATGGCAAGTGGCAATCCTGCACCGGCGACGAGTTTCTCTACCACGAGCCGCTCGTCCACCCGGCCATGCTGCAGCACGGCAACCCCAAGTCTGTTCTCATTCTCGGCGGCGGCGAAGGTGCCACCGCCCGAGAGGTTCTGCGTTGGAAGACCGTCGAAAACTGCACGATGATCGACATCGACGGCGAGGTCGTCGAGGCCTGCAAGAAGCACCTTCCCGAGATGCACCAGGACTGCTTCGACGATCCGCGATTGAATGTCCTGATCGGCGACGCCCTGAACTTTCTCGACGAGACCGACCTGCGATGGGACGTCATCATCTCCGACCTATCCGACCCCATCGAAGAGGGCCCATCATTCAAGCTGTTCACCAAGGAGTACTTCGAGAAGGCCAAGCGCGTGCTGGCCGACGGCGGGGCGATGGTCGTGCAGTCAGGGCCCGTCGGGCCGGCGGAGATGGAGCTGCACGTCCGCCTGGCCAACACGCTCGCGTCGGTCTTCGAGTCGGCTAGGTCGTACACATCCTACGTCCCGACCTACGCGTCTCCCTGGAGTTTCGTTCTCTGCGCTGACGGCCCGATCAACCCACGGCCCGATCCCGCCCGAATCGACGAGCAACTCGCCCGCTGCACAACCGTCGGCCTGCGGATGTTCGACGGCGCGACCCTCTTGGGCATGCTCCAACTCCCGCTGCACTTGCGCAAGGCGATCGCAGAAGAGACGGAAGTCTACACGCTCACAAAGCCGCCCAAGTTCTTCGGCAAGGGCCTGGCAGGCTCCAACTCGCCCGAGTAGAACCCGATCGCAACAAGCAGACGTTCCACCTGGCTTGCCGTTTGGCGGACCAACGACTCACGATCTCTCGCGCAACTCCTCACCAGCGGAACTCGGTCCCGACGGCTTCGCGTCTGAGGCAGTCGCGAACCTCTGCCTCATCTCTAGCCAAGAACAAGCGTACGATGATGCCCTGTTGGCCGCGTCCGGGCGTCGGGTCGAGGCACGCATTGCTGCCTGACCAACCCGCCGCAGATCGGGAGCGAGTCGCTCGGTTGGCTTTCTTCCATCCGCGATTCTCACTTTCGCAGTATGCGCTCGGTGAATTGCATCTGGTGTCGGCGGGGGCGGATCTGGCATGATGCCTTGCGAGGAGGTGCTTCATGTCGGAGCGTATTCGTTACTGGCGGCGGAGGATGTCTGAGTTCGCGTCGAATGGGCTGAGTCGGGCGGCGTTCTGCCGCCAGCGGCGACTCAACGATCACACGATGACCTACTGGGTGAATCGCCTGGCGAAGCTGGAAGGGCTTGGGACCGATGGCGAACCAGCTTCGTTTGTCGAGGTGTCGCTGCCGGTCGAGGTTGAACCATCGCTCGGGCGGGGCCGGCCGACATCGTACGAAGCCCTGCTGGGCAACGGCCGGTCGATCCGGCTCGGCGCGGCGTTCGCAAAGTCGGCCTACAAAGTCGGGCAAAGTCGGCCGGGTGGCCCTGGGGGAGCAATCCCCCAGGGCCACCCGACCCTTTTCCGCCCCTGGTCCGTGGAGGTTCTGCCGCGCAGTGCCGTTGGCAAGGCCGTGGGCTATCTGCTCAACCAGTGGCATCCGCTGACGCGCTTCCTCGATGACCCGACCTTGCCGCTTCACAATAACGCCTCCGAGCGGGCCATGCGTCACGTAGTGATCGGGCGGAAAAACTGGATGTTCTCAGGCAGTGCCGACGGCGGGCATCGTGCGGCCATCATCTACTCGATCGTGATGACCGGCCAGCTCCACGGGCTGGACCCGTTCGCATACCTCCGCGACATCATCGATCGTCTGCCCCGAGGCGAAGACCCCGCCCTCCTCCTGCCCGCAGCCTGGAAGGCCGAGCAG
>CAYYPB010000544.1:0-1995 GCA_964473405.1 uncultured Planctomycetaceae bacterium | reverse complement strand
GGGCCGACCGGGAGGCTGAGCCTGCCGAGTTCGTCGATGTCGCTGCCCATCGAGCAGACCGAGCCCAACGACAAACTTGCGATGCTCGTCATGTTGCTCGTTCAGTTGCTCTTCGGGCAGAAGAACGAAGAGGAAGAAAAGGACCCGTTCATCGGCCTGGCGGCCACGATGCTCATGTCATCCATGAACGGCGGTTCCGAGCGGATGAGCTACATCGAGAGCAACACGTCGCAGGTCGCCTACTCCGGCACGACCACGAACGTCTCGGCCGTTCAAGCCTCGGCCTACGGACAAGGGGCCGCCCCGTCGCTCGACGGTACGACGGGCCTGGGCGGGAATCTCGATGTCCAAGGCTGAGAAGCTCTGACACGTCCTCACGCAGCGGCACGCAGCGCACGCATCACAGGTTCGTAGTAGATCCACACGGCCGCAGCACTGCCGACCAGGGCAGTCACCACGAGGCCGATCTTGATGCGCAGAACCGATCGGTCGAACCGATCCAACTCGCTGGCATCGGTCACGAAACGCTCGATCAGGCGGCACCTCGACGCGATACTGCCATGACGCCAACTCGGGGCCTCACGCGGGATGCCGTTCAGATCGGCAATCTTGGAGAGCGTCCGCCCGAACAAGTTCGCCGCCGTGACGCAGAGTCCCTTCGTGTCACCGCCGCCGTGGACGGGACAGTGCTCAACGCACGTTTCGACATCGGGCGTAACACATCGCACGCCGAACAAGTCCGCCTGCCGTTCGAACCTTCGCGACAACCAGCTAAATCCAAAGAGCCACATCGCCAGCAGGACGACCAACGCCACGAGTTGAAGAACGTCGTGATCCGCCAGGAGCCCCGGATCGCCGCCCGACTCGCGTATCCAACGGCCAATCGTGAACAGCAAGTGCATCACGCCGCCTGCCGCGTACATCGAAACCACGGCGAATACGCCGAAAAACGGCAGGTGCCAATGCCGCACGTGGCCCGCTTCGTGACCGAAGACCGCCTCGACCTCGTTCTCATCCATCGTCTCCAGCAGCGCATCGGAAACGAGAATGTACCGAAGGGGAGAAACGAACCCCATCACCGCGGCGTTGACGGCCATGCCATGGGTGTGCCACAAGAGAATCTCGCGGTAGCGAAGTCCGATCCGATCGCACGTCCTGGCAAACCGATTTCTCAAAGGCCCGGGCGGCAGCGGCTCGGTCGCCCAGATGTATCTCAACATCAAGGGGGCGAGGATCAGCACGCACACCGAGACCGTGCCGAGCGCCATGTTGAGGGCCAGTTCCCGCATCTGCCCGTCCGCCGGCAGCGGCAGCGAGTCCGCAAGGGAGCCGTAAAGGAGGTGCTTCGCCAGCACGATGATGCACATCGGAACGGCGAGGATCAAAACCTGATGGCGCATCTTGTCGAGCAGGTAGCCGGCCAAGGAGTTGCTCGCAGGCCCCGCATGTCGCTTGGCAGCCCGTAGCGCTGCGGTCGCATGATTCTCGACTCGGGCCGCGGCCAGCTCCACAACGGCCTCATCGCCTCGATCGCCGGGCTGGTCACAAGAAACCGGCTCACCGCGAAACCGCATCTCGATCGGGAACGCCACCGTCCATGCGATGACCAACGAACCAAACAGCGGAAACAGCAGCAGCAAATCGCCCACGAGCGGCATCGCGCCAAGCCCCCACTCCACGCGGATCAGCCGGGCCCACGGCGTGAACACCATCGTCAGCACAAGCATTCCGGCCAGCATGAACAACAGGCATTGCTGGAGATAGGCGTGTGTATCGATCGCGTGGTCGGTCCACGTGTCGCGATCGGCGGTGGCGAATCGTAGCGACGGCCGGCCTTCAATCTCTTCGAACCGGTAGAATGGGTTCTCCGGGTCCTTCGTCAGGGTCTTCCAGGCCGCTTCCGCGAACGCGTCCTGCAATCCGCCGGTCTCCCGCCGCCAGGGGAACGGATACGGGCTGTACAGCCGGGTCTTGGCGCCGGATTGATGCTCCCCA
>CAYYPB010000543.1:0-2020 GCA_964473405.1 uncultured Planctomycetaceae bacterium | reverse complement strand
CGACCTGACACGCGGCCGGGCTGTCGAGCGAACACTGCTGGAGCGACTGGAGTGCCGCGGCGTGGGCCTGCTGAAGCACATCGTCGGGAGCGACATGCCGGCGAAGCGTGCCATCCATGCGACCCTCGATCGTGCCGTGGAGCGACCCGTGGCAGGCGACGATCAACTGCTGAAGCGCGTCGATATCGCCCGTGACAACCCTGCGGAGTAGTGCATGCTGCGCCCGATCATCCATGGTCTGTCATCCAGCCTCCGAGGGCTACGGCATTGATGTGTCGGCCCGATTCGGCGGGATCGCCCCGACTTGCTGCTCCGCCGGCGATTCATCCAACGGGCTTCCGCGCTGAGGGCGATAGAGTGCCTCGTACTCGGCACGCAGCGCGACGATGGTCTTCCTGCCCGAACGGAGCGCCTCGTCGTCAGCTTTCGGGAGGCGATGGGGGATGTGGAGAAGGCCCAACTGCGTCGGGCTTTGTCGCTCGATGTCGCTGGCGGCCCAGCCGAGCTCGCCTCTGGGAACGCCAACGACCACGGCTCGGTCAAACGGACGGGGCGGTCGCGGTGCGTAGGCGTTCTGGTCGGCGTAGATGAGCGTCGTGCGATCCAAGGACTCGTCGAACACGAGCGAACGCACGCGAACGAACAGATTGTGCGAAACCCAGACACGCGCAGGAAGACGGCCGGTCGCGTTCAGGTGAATCGCCCGGGTCGTCGCGCCGAAGCCGTCGAAGGTGTTGCCGCGGATGCGAAGGGTCGGGTCGGCGATCTTCCGATCCGGCCGCGAGCCGGTCGGCTGTGGAACAAGCATCGAGTGAGTCGGCCCCAATAGAATGTTGCGTTCGAACACCGCCCCGTGCGGCAGCGATGCGACGAGTTCGCGCGTGGGCGTCGGCTTGGCCCCCGCCACGTCGAGGCGCTCGGCGGCGATGAGGACGTTGCCCGTCATGCGGCGCGAGCCACGATGAACGCAGACCGACCCGCCGCGGAGGATGTTGTTCTCGATGAGAACGTCGGGGTTCTCGGCGCTGAGGCAGTATCGACCGTCGTCTTGTGAGGTGGTGTTGTGGGCGTAGTTGCCTTTGATCGTGGTCTGCGTAGATGCGCCACCGCGAACGACGATCGAGGCGTTGATGCCGATCAGGATGTTCTTCACGATCTCAGCAGGCGAGCCGTCCACGAGAATCGCCGCTGTCAGTTGGTTCCGCGCCAGCGTGACCGCAGCGGGCTTGCCTAGACCCGCAGTGCCCGACACCTCCAGCCCAACCCGGCCTCGCTCGCGGAGGAATCGGTTACCGGCAATCGTAACGGCGGCACCGTCGCCCACTTTGACCAGCAAACGGCCGGACCGCGTCAACGCGCAATCGGTGATCGTTGCCCGCTGGCCCTCGCCTGCAAGGTGAATCGTCATCGCGGCCGCGCCCAGCGTGCCACCGCCGCCTGCGCCGCCCAGTTGCTCGAATCGAATGTGCCGCCAAGCGAGCGTCGTCGGACGGTTTGACGCTCGGGCGGGAACGTCCTCAACGTTGCCGGCTCCACGCGGCGCGGCAACCCGGCGATCGTGCAGATGAACGACAATCCGGCCGGGCTTGGTGCCGGGCCGCGTCCGGAAGGTGACAGGTTCTTTTGGCGTGGCCAGCACGCGCAGCTCGCCCCCGTCTGCCTTCGCAGAGCCAACGGTCAGCACAGGCCCACCGCCCGGCGCGGCGTCGGCGAATTCGACGAGCGTGCCCGGTTGAATCGTGACCGCGGCTCCGACGACTTGTAGATCGCCCGTGATGATGATGTGCCCGACCCAGGTCTCGTCTTGATCGATGATGCCCCGGATGCGCCGAACGGGCTTGCGGCCGTCGCCAGGCGGGGCCGCCGTGGCGACCGCGCATCCGAGCAAGCACAGCCCCGCCATGATCGTTCGGATGTGTTGCACCCGCGTTCGGCCTTGAGGCGACCCGCCGATGCCATCGGCGGCTCTGTGTTTTGCCCGCGGTTGTGGCCGGGTGGTGAACCTTGGCGTTGCTCGTAC
>CAYYPB010000542.1:0-2024 GCA_964473405.1 uncultured Planctomycetaceae bacterium | reverse complement strand
ACGAGGCTCGGAACGTCGCGGCCGAGATCAACGCCCAGTTGGCCCGAGGTACCCGAGCCGGCCTGTCCTACAAGCCGCTGTCGGTTCCGGAATTGCGCGATCGCTGGCTCAATCACCACGAGCAAGTGCTGCGATCTTCGATCGCCACGGTCCGGCGCTACCGGGCTGCGACCGAACACCTGCTGCGATTCGTCAAGACGGAGCGTGCCCACCGAGTGGCCGATCGCATCACCGCAACCGATGCGGAGCGATTCGTTTGCCATCTTCGCACGACGCGGGTGGCGCCCAACGGCCACCCCAACGCCGCGAGGCGGCACCTGCGTGACAAGGGGATCGTGTTCATCCTCCAGTCATGCCGAGCGATGTTCAATTACGCGGCCCGGTGCCGCCACCTGCCGCCTTATCACGAGAACCCGTTTGCCCAGATCGATATCGATCGCATCCCTATTGAGAATGCCAAGCCGACCGAGCCCTTTTCCCCCGAGCAGGAGGCGGCGTTCCTGAAGGCGTGTGACGACTGGCAGTTCCCGATCTTCCTGACGATGGGGCTGACCGGGATGCGTTCGGGCGAGGCGCGGCATCTTCTCGTACCGGAGGACGTCGATCTGTCCGAGCGGGTCATCCGAATCCGAAACAAGCCGAACCTCGGCTGGCGGACCAAGACCCGGAACGAGCGTGACATTCCGATCGGCGCAGCACTCTGTGAGGTGTTGCATCACGTGATCGGCGGACGGACGGCCGGGCCGCTGTTCATGCGGCGGCGTTTCGTGACGGGCGACGAACGACCGCTTCTCGCCGGGCTGGGGCGCAGTCGGCTGGCGGCCGAGCTGGCCGGTCGAATCCGGTCGGCCTCGGAGGCCGTGGACGGGCCTTGGACCCGATTCGACGATGCCCGGGTGGCCCGAGGCGTGTGGCGTGACAGCGGCGCCATCCGGGCCTCCACCATCCGTGTGGCGTTCATGGCGGTAACGGCGAAGATCGGGCTGGCCCACGTGACGGGCCCGAAGATCCTGCGGCACCTGTTCGCCACCTGCCTTCAAGATGCCAATGTCGATCCTCTGATCCGGCAGGAGTTGATGGGGCATGCCAGGAGCCCGCGCCATCGAGATGGTCTGGGGATGACCACCCTCTACACGCACACGCGTGCGTCGACGCTCCGGGCTCAGTTTGAGGCGGCGATGGCCAAGCGTGAGGTCGCGAACCAGGCGGCCCGCCAGTGGATCTGTTCGCGGTAAGGGGTGTCGAAGCCACGAATCGTTATCTCGGCGATCGCGTTGTCAGGAGATCCGGCAGCGCAGGACCTCGAGGGCCGGGCCGAGTTCTTGTTCCACGGCCTTCCGGTGATGCTCCGCGAGCTTGTTGAGATGGGTGTAGCGGATGATCGCGTCCTTGCCGGGGGCATGCCCCATCAGGTATCGGCGTTCGTGTTCGGGCATGCCGCCGTTGGCCATGGCCGTACTGAACAGATGGCGAAAGTCTTTGAGGGTGGCCTGCGGAGGCCAACCCAGCCGGCGAGTGATTCGCCGAAACTCCCGTTGGATCGCATCGTAGTCGATGGCCCCTGCGTCCCTGAAGACGGCACGGCGGACTCTCAGTCGTTGTGCTGCAGGGATCTTGCCGCGCCGGTGGCAGCGCTGCTGATAGTCGGCTGCCAGCTCCTCGACCCCGGCCCCCAGAAGCGGTGAGGTCTCATCTCCGTTTGCGACGGATCGACGGAGGAAGACCAGGCCCGATGGGTTCGGTTGCCCAGGTCGGCGGAGCACGTCTCGGATGACATCCAACAGCGGCAACCGCTTGTTCCGTCGGCCCTTCGTCATGTAGTCGAGCGGCTCGATGCAGGCCATGGTCATCCAGTGCTCCTCGATGTATTCGTAGAACAGGAAGGCCGGCTCCGACGCTCGCAGCCCGTAGAAGACGATCGGGGCGAACAAACGCAGTTGGTAGCCATCGCAGGCTTGCAGGAATCGCGTGGCCATGTCGACGGTGATGTCGGGTTCGCCGTTCATGTCTGCCGCCACGCGCTG
>CAYYPB010000541.1:0-2038 GCA_964473405.1 uncultured Planctomycetaceae bacterium | reverse complement strand
CCACGGGTTGCGCTGCGCTCCACCCGTGGCTACTTTCCGTCGCCCCTCCGGGGCGGAACTCCGCCGGGCTACTTGTGCAGATACCATTGGCTTGCGCCGATGGCTATGGGGTTACCCCCCCCCCGGGGGGGCTGGCTCCTCGGTGGGCATTGGTCGGCATTCCCCAGGAATCCGTGATGAGCCTGCGGCAATGCAACGCTGTCACGGGCGCGGCTCGGATCATCCGCCTGCCAATAACGCAGTCAGTCCGTCCAAGTCCTCAAACTCGTGATCCGGCGTATGTGTACCAATGTCGTGAATGCGGTGGGTTCGGTTGAGCCAGCCGCTTCGGATGCCGGCGACGATCGCGCCGCCCACGTCGCTGTGAAGCGAATCCCCGACGTGCATGACCCGGTCCCGCCGCCAGCCGGTTTGTTCCAGGGCCGCATCGAAAATGTGACGGTCCGGTTTGTAGGATCGCGCCGACTCCGACGTCACGATGTGGTCTACTTCGAGGCCGTGCGAGGCCATCACGGCGACGGCGTCCGCATGGTCAGCGTTGGACACGATGCAGATGGGGAAGCGGAAGGACGCGACGAACGCCTTGGCCTCGGGCTGCAATGGCGGCGACCGCCAGTAGGCCTGGAGACTCTCGACATACCGAACCGCGTCTATCTCCACGCCCAGGGTGGTCATCGTTTCGCGCAGCGTCTTCATCTCGACCTCGTAGAGTGTCAGGAAGTCGTCGCCGTTGCAGAAGTCCAGGAAGTTCAAGAACCGCTCGCCCCACGTCACGCTCAGCTCTCTTGCGGACAAGGCCAAGCCGCAATCGCGAACGATGTCGCCGCAAACGGATTCCACCGCGTCGCGGTCGCCCGACGTCAGCGTGCCGTAGAGGTCGAGGAAGATGCCGTCCAGTTCGATCATGTTCGTCTCCGGGTTGCCGTCCGTTGCTCTGCCCGGCTCGATGGGCGTCGTGTGAGCATAGCGTGACTCTTTGGTGCGCCAAACGGCAAGCCGAATGGCGGCCGTTCGATGCGACTGAGGGTTTCGTCCGGGGCCGATTCGCTATTTCCCTACGCAGAACCTGGCGAAGATGCGGCCCAGCATGTCTTCCGTCTGGTCTCTTCCGACGAGCAACCCCAGCGCGTCGGCCGCCCGATGCAGCTCCGCCGCCACGAGTTCGGCACCGGTGAGTTCGTCGTCGCAGCCCTCGGCGGCGGCGGTCGCTGCACCTATCGCCTCGATGGCCTCTGACAGTGCGTCGCGATGCTCGGCCATCAGGGCAATGGCCGCATCGTCGGCACCGGCCGTTCGTCCTTGCAGGTGTGATGCGAACATCTCCTTGAGCCGCTCGATGCCTTCGCCCGTCCGCGCACTGACGAGGCAAACGCCCTCGAGCGGCACATCGCACCGGGCCAATGCGCCTGCGGCAGCCCCCTTCGGCAGACGATCGCACTTGTTCAACGCGACGACCGTCGGCGTCTGACCGCCGGCTATCCTAACGGAGACCCCCGAACGATCCGCGCTGGCGTCGACGACATGAACGGTCAAGTCGGCATCCCGAATCGCCGCCTGGGCCGCCGCCTGAGCCTTGGCGTCGAGATCACCCGTCGCGTCAGAGTCTAGGCCCGCAGTATCCAGCAACAAACAGTCCATCTCGCCCAACGACAACGGGGCCGTCACCACGTCGCGCGTCGTGCCCGCCACCGAGGCGCAGATCGCTCGATCCATCCCGGTGAGCCGATTCAGCAGGCTTGACTTGCCGACGTTTGGCTCGCCGGTCAGCAGCACGCGCGGCACACGCAGCCATCGTTCCGCTCGCGTGCCGGTCGCCGCCGTTGATTCGAGGGAAGCCAAAACCGTCGCAAGTCGAGTGCGAAGATCCTCCGCCGTGATGAACGAGAGCGGCTCGTCCGCGAAGTCCATGGCGCCTTCCACGAGCGAAAGCAGATCGGCCAGGTCCTCTCGCGCCCGCTCCGCCCGGGCGGACAGCTCGCCATGGCACCGCCGCGCCGCGTACCTGAGGTGATCTTGCGGCTCGGCAGAGAGCGCGTTT
>CAYYPB010000540.1:0-2040 GCA_964473405.1 uncultured Planctomycetaceae bacterium | reverse complement strand
ACCGCGCGGGCTGAAGCCCGCGGCTCGTCGGCAGAAGGTAGCGCTGTCATACTAGGGGCGCGGCCTTTGGGGTGTCGCCGGCAGGCGGGCTGCTTGTCGCCCTTTGGCCACCCGATCGAGAGGACCGCCGATACCAGCGGCGGCTTTGTGGGGTTTTCGATGGCGGACACGCAGATTGCAGATTCTGGTCGTCGCCGTGAGGCCATCGCACGGCCACCAACGTCTCGTAACGGCTGCGCCTCGCATGGCGACACGGAACGGGCGGGCACCGCATCGGCATGCGGCGTCACCACCGAAGACGCCGTGTGCGGGCTGTGCGGTCGGCCGCCCACGCAGCATCTTCTGACCACGCACGACATGGGGTGGCGGGCACCCGGCGAATTCAACCTCGTTCGCTGCGAGTTCTGCGATCTCATCATCACGACGCCTCGACCTGTCCCGGCAGAGATGGGCCGTTACTACGCCGATTGGTACAACCACAAGCCGATCGAAACGGTCCGCGAGCAAAGCGCATCCGGCGCGTTCAACCGATACGTCATGTGGATGCGCCTCAAGATGCTCGAGAAGACGGGGCCGCTCGAACGCGGCTCGCGCGTGCTGGACGTTGGGGCCGGCTTTGGCGTTCAACTGCAATACTACATCCGCCAGCGCGGCATCGAGGCGACCGCGCTGGACTTTGACCCGGCGGTGACGGAACACTCGCTCATCAAGGACATCGCCGACGTCCGAACGGGCGATCTTCTCAGTGCGGGATTCGAGGCGGATTCGTTCGATGTCGTCACGCTCCACCAGACGCTGGAACACGTCTATCATCCCAAGGCCACACTCCAAGAGGCACACCGCATCCTTAAGCCCGGCGGTCGCCTCGTCGTCGAGGTGCCGGACTATGGGGCTCCCTGGCGCAAAGTGTTCGGGCGATACTGGTTCGCCACGATGGTGCCTGTCCACCTGCATCACTTCACGCGCGGCTCGTTGCGACGCCTCGTCGAGGCGACCGGTTTCGAGCCGGTCCGTCACAAGGCGGTGTACGTTCCGTTCGAGTCGTCCGCGAGTCTTGCCGCGATCTACAACAACTGGGCGGGCACGATGGTACAGGACATCACCGACGCGTCGCTCGTATTCCGGCCTCCGTTCAAACACGTTCCCTTCTTCATCGCCATGAGCATCTGGACCGTGGGCTGGGATCTGCCGCTGCAATCTTGGATGTGGCTCTTCAACCGAACGGGCGTTCAATCGATGGTCGCCCGGAAGCCTGCCTGACGAGTACGGGTTGCCCCGTGGCGCGCGGGCGTCATAATCTTGCCCGTGATCAGCCCCTACCAACCGTTTCGAATGCTCCGCATGGCCTCACCCTATAGCGCCTTTTGGGTCGGCGTGCCGCTGATGATCTATGCGTGGACGCTCGGCGGGCCCTTCATCTTTGACGACCTCAATCTGCTGCTCAAGACCGAGGCATTTGCTCGCGGAGAGTCTCCGCGGCTGGATCTGTTCAGGTTTGCCGCGACTGATGAGGCCTGGCAGGAGATGCGAAGCCGGGGCACGTATCCCTGGTGGTCGCCCGAGGATCATCGGATCGATTTCGTGCGGCCTCTCTCGGAGTTCGCGTTCTATCTCGATGTCCGCGTGTTCGGCCGATGGGCGATGGGACATCGGATCGTCAGCTTTCTCTGGTTCGCGCTGGCGCTGTTGCTCATCCATCGCCTAATCCTGAGCGTTTCAGGGGACGCGACTCGGGCGGGCGTCGCCACGTTCTTCTTTGGCATCTCGCAAGTCGTGACCCAGCCGGCGACCTTCATCTCCAACCGGAGCGATCTGCTCGTCCTCGTCGGCGTCACCGTGGCCGCTCGCGCCTATTGGACATCCATCGAGCGGCCACGCGCCGGCTGGATCGTCTTGGCCGCCGCCGGGTTTGCCTTTGCCGTGCTGTCCAAGGAGTCGGGCGTGGCGCTTGCGGGCGTCATCGTCGCGCACGAGGTCATCCGACGTCTTCTGCTGCCCGCAGTTGTATCTCAAGACTGTGGCACAGGCGTCTCGGGTTCG
>CAYYPB010000539.1:0-2064 GCA_964473405.1 uncultured Planctomycetaceae bacterium | reverse complement strand
TTGTCGAACACGATCCCCATCAGGTCGTAGGCCTCGCGCTCGTGCCAGTCGGCCGTCGGCCAAACGTCGGCAACCGTGGGAATGTGCGGATCCTCGCGCGGCGTCTTGACCTTGATGCTGAACACGTTGGCCATCACCCAAATCGCGTCGGGCGTCTCGCCGGGAAGTGCCGCGCAAAGGTCGTACACCGCGGCAAGCTGCCCGTCGTCCGGCATGTCCACGGCGGACACACAGCGGAGAAGATTCATCCGCAGCCGTTCGTCACCCTTGAGAAACCGGGCAACGTCGGGCCACGCATCGGCGTCAACCCAGACATGTGGATGCGCCGAGTCAAAGTTCGACGCGGTGATCTTCTCGCCAAACCGCTCTATCAGGATGTCCGCAATCTTCTCAGGGGTCATGGAGTCGTCAGTCATCAGTCCTCAGTTGTCAGTCTTCGCCTTTCGGCTTTCGGTTTTTCGTCCTCAGTTTTCGGCTTTGCTCTGCCGTGCTAGTGTCTTGTTAGTGATCTGGTCCTGCAGCCGCATGATGCCTTCGATCAACGTCTCCGGACGTGGCGGGCAGCCGGGCACATAGATGTCCACCGGCACGATCAGGTCCACACCCTTGACGACGTGGTAGCCGTGCTCGAAGTACGGGCCGCCGCCGACCGTGCAGGCACCCATCGCCATCACATACTTCGGTTCGGGCATCTGGTTGTATAGCCGCTTGACGCGGTCGGCCATCTTGAACGTCACCGTGCCGGCCACGATCATCAAATCCGCCTGACGCGGTGACGCACGAAAGGCACCCGCTCCGAATCGATCCAGGTCGAACCGGCTCGCACCCGCTGCCATCATCTCGATCGCACAGCAAGCCAGCCCGAACGTCATGGGCCAGATGCTGGAGCGCCGACCCCAATTGATCGCCCAGTCCAGAGACGTGACGATGAGGCCCTCTTCAAAGCGGTTGTCAATCCAACTCATGGCTGAATCCCAAATCGCGGCGATCGTTCGGCGATCTTCACGGCTGCTAACTCCACTGCCGTGCGGCACGGCCCGCGGCATCATCGCGGCGGATCTCACTCGACCGTTGGCTCCGCCCCATCGTTGCCCGAACCCAATCCAAGTAGCCGAACCGCCAGAGGTACGCGAACCCGACGACAAGTACGGCGAAGAAGAACAACATGTCCCACAAGGCGGCAACCCCCGCCTCGCGATAGATCACGGCCCAGGGGTAGAACAGAACGATTTCGATATCGAAGACGAGGAACACCAACGCGACGACGTAGAACCGCAGGTCGAACTGCACCCAACTCGATCCGATGGCGGGTTCGCCGCACTCGTATGGCGCGTCCTTGTCGGGATTCGGCAGGCGCGTTCGCAGGAGCTTGCCGAAGACGAGCGCGACGAGCGCCATCCCGACTCCGCCGGCCAAGAAGACCAACAGCCCTACGACCAATGTATTCGCGCTGTCCATTTCTGTCTGTCCTAACAACATCGAACATCCTCGCTGCTTGCGAAGAACACTGTGGCACCGGCGTCTCGCCGGTGGTTCCACCGACAAGACGCCGGTGCCACAGATTGGATCTTACTTCTTCGGTTTGGCCGGCTTCGCCGCGACTGGCTTCGGCGTGGGGACCGAGACCTCCAACGCCTTGAGCATGACATCCCGGCTCGGGGCCGCACGCTCGTCCCATCTTTGCTGCATCGCCGCCGCCCAGTCAGGTTTTTCTTCTTTGCTCATCCAATAGGGTTCGGGCGTTTGCTTGCCCTGCTTCGCCAGTTCGGTGAACTCCACGATCATGTCGCCGCGCGTGTAGGCGCTGAAGTCGTGGTTCTCCCCCATGTGGATGCACTTCGTTGGACAAGGATCGATGCACAAGGCACAGAACATGCACTTCGAGTAGTCGATGGCGTATCGCTCGATCGCCCCGCCGGCGGCCAATCCCGTCACTTTGTCGATTTTTCGAGGGGCTGATTTCTCGATGTAGATGCAATCGACCGGACAGGCCTTCAAGCAGGCGTCACACGTGATGCTCTTCTCGGCCTCCCACCAGTGGATGCCGCGATAGCGAGGTTGGGT
>CAYYPB010000538.1:0-2077 GCA_964473405.1 uncultured Planctomycetaceae bacterium | reverse complement strand
TTCAAGTATCCTGGTTTCAACACGCGAAGAGAGCCGGGCAAGCACTTCAAGGAAGAGTTCGGCGCGCTGCTCGACAGCCAGTTTGAAGACCTCGTGGCCATGATCGCCCAGGGTCGAGGGCTCGAGCCGAGCAAGGTCAAGAAGATCATCGACATCGCCTTGTTCGACGCGGAAGACGCCAAGAACCACGACCTCGTCGACGTCATCGCCTACTACGACGAGTATCGCGACCGCATCCTGCGGCGAGAGAAGTTCAAGAAGAGCCGCGGCTGGCGGTCCGACTTGGCCAAAGTGACGTCGCTGCAAGACCTGCTGACGCAGATCACCAAGGAGATGAAGAAGGCCCAAGACAGCTACAAGGCCGTGGGGCCCAAGATCGCCGTACTCCATGCTCGCGGACCGATCGTGGACATGAGCCTCGGCTCCGGCTTTGCCTCGTCGCTCATCATGCGGGACGAGTTCGTCCAGGCCATCGAAGAGGTTCGCAAGAACAAGACGATCCGCGCGGTCGTGCTGCACGTCGACAGCCCCGGCGGCTCGGCCTACGCCTCCGACATCATCTGGCGCACGCTGTGTGAGTTGGATGAGGAGAAGCCGCTCGTCGCGTGCATGGGGACCGTCGCGGCCTCCGGCGGCTACTACATCTCGGCGCCGTGTCGGCTGATCTTCGCCGAACCGACGACGATTACGGGCTCGATCGGCGTGATCGCCATGCTGGCCAACCAGGCCTCGGCGATCAACCGCAGAGACATCAACGTCGTCGAGATCAAACGCGGCAAGCGATCGCTCCTCGGATCGAGCCATCGCGACCTGCCGCCGGAGGATCGGCATCTCATCCAGGAACACATCCTCAAGACCTACGAGCAATTCCTCGACCGCGTGGCCGACGGGCGCAAGATGCCCAAGAAGCAGCTTCGCAAGCTTGCCGGTGGTCGGATCTACACAGGCCGCGACGCGCTGGAGATCGGCCTCGTGGATCGTCTCGGTGGGCTGAAAGATGCCATTGACGCGGTGCGCGGAATGGCGGACATCCCGCCGAGCGCCGAGATCAAAGTGGTGCATTACCCGCGGCCCAGTTCGCTCGGCGAATTGGCGGAGAGCTTCTTCGGCATGTCAGCCATGATGAACGCGGCGGAACTCGCCCAATCACCGGCCCCCCGATGGACGCTGGACGATCAACTGGGCCTGTTCGGCAGTTCGCCGAAGCCGCTTTGCTGGATGCCCTTGGCCGACCTCGGCATGTTGATGCCACAGGCCGTCGCACCGCCGAGCCCCTTTGATCTGTTCGGCCCCAAGCGCGCGCAGCAGTTCTTGCCTGTCCGATAGACGTCGATGGAAGGAACAGAGTGAGGCGTCGATTCGACAAACAGCAAGCCGGTCCGGACAGTTCGAAGTTCCGCGAGCGATGCTACTCTCGAGCGGCCTGCGCTTGGAGGAACAACAGCGTCTGAATCGCAGGCTGTAATAGCGGGCTCTGCTCGCGGTCCTTTGCGGCCTCGGTGAGCAGATCGTAGGCGGAAGTCCTGTGTATCCGGGCAACGTCTTCATCGGAGACGACCGCGGCGTGGAGCAGATGGACCGCGGCCTCGCCGACCTGGGCCTGCCAGGCGTAGTGCTTCCCCTGGATGGATCCGGCGCTGGTTTTGGCGATGGACCTGCCCGCCGCGGTATAGGACAGAGCCGCGACCTCCAGTCGGTCGATGGCTCGGTTTCGGTAGTCGTCCAGGTCGCCCGACGCGTCGAGCGAGACATCGCTGCCCGTCACGGTGACGATGGCCTCGGCACTGTCACTCACAACCCGTGCCGTGTCGAGCTGGCGAGCGAGCGTCAGGGCGGTTTCATAGGCCGCGCGGCCCGTCAGGCATTGCATGGAAGCCTGCATATCGCCGTCGCTCGTGATCATCCGCAGACGCTCGGCCTCGGAGCCCTTGGCTTCGGCGGACGCCTGCCTCGCCTTGCCGGCCCAGGTTGTGGCGGCGAGGGCGGCGGCCTTTGCGGAAAGCTCGGCCTTGCCGGATGGCGCGATGGCGGTCTCCGAGGCTTCGTTTGATCTGTCGCTCAGCGCTAGCGGGCCAAG
>CAYYPB010000537.1:0-2080 GCA_964473405.1 uncultured Planctomycetaceae bacterium | reverse complement strand
CAGCGCAACCAGCCTGTCGATGTAGGCCGGCTCGATTTCTGGCTCGTCGCCTTGAAGGTTGACGATGACATCGGCGTCGAGCGTGGCCGCCACTTCCGCCACGCGATCGGTCCCGCTCGGATGATCCGCGCGCGTCATGACGGCTCGACCGCCGAACGATTCGACCGCGTCGGAAATGCGGGCATCGTCCGTGGCGACGATCACGCCGTCGATGGAGGACGTTTCACTCGCACGTTCGTAGACGTGCTGGATGAGGTACTTGCCGGTTTGGTCGAGAATCGGCTTGCCCGGCAATCGGGTCGAAGCGTACCGGGCCGGAATGACGGCAAAGGTCTTCACGATTGGCGACCGTATCGGCCGCGCGGAAAACTGTCAAAGCCGGGGCGGTTTGACGCCGACGAGCCCCATGCGGAGAATGGGCCACTCATAAGGCATGCACAGGCAGAGGCGCAAGACGCCGGCCGACGACGGAGCAAACCATGCGGATCCGCGAGCTGATCGCGACGGGCCGACCGTCGTTCTCCTTCGAGTTCTTCCCGCCCAAGACCGAGGCCGGGCTCGACTCCCTTCGCAAGGCCGTGCGCGCCCTGCGCGATCTCAATCCGACGTTCATTTCAGTGACCTACGGTGCCGGCGGCAGCACGCGGGAACGGACGCTCGATCTGGTCGAGGAGATTCAGCGGCACTACGGCATCGAGGTCATGGCGCACCTGACCTGCGTGGGCGCGACGCGCTCGCAGATCGGCGAGATTCTCCAGCGGTTCCAGGCCAGCGGCGTTCAGAACACCCTCGCCCTGCGCGGCGATCCTCCAAAGGACGAGGACAACTTTGTCCCGGTCGAGGACGGTTTCTTGCACGCCAACGAACTGGTCGAGTTCATTCGCCACGGCTACCCGATGTGCGTGGGGGCGGCGTGCTATCCGGAAGGACACCCCGAGTGCCTCGATGCGGCGGGGGAGCGCGACCTCGAGCGAGATCTCGAGAACATGCGGCGAAAGGTCGACGCCGGGGCTGAGTTCCTGATCTCGCAGTTGTTCTTCGAAAACGACGCCTACTTCGATTTCATGTCCCGCGTTCGCAAGGCTCGCATCGCCGTGCCCGTCATTCCGGGGATCATGCCCATCACGAACGTCGAACAGATCAAACGGTTCACGACGATGTGCGGCAGCCGGCTTCCCGATACGCTCATGCGAGAGATGGAGACGCTCAAGGACCGTCCGCAGGCCGTTTTGTCGCAAGGGGTCGCCTACGCGACGGCTCAGTGCTTCGATCTGCTCCAACGCGGCGCGCCGGGCATTCACTTCTACACGCTGAACCGATCGTCGGCGACGCGCACGATCCTCACCGCGCTGCGCACGATTTGGCCTCCGGCCAGGACGCCCGCCTGACTTGGCGGTGCAGCGTCACCCTTGAAGGAAGCGCCGCTGGATTCAGCCCGCGCGGAGTCTCCAGGCGAGGGAACGCCCCCCTGCGCCGTACGTCCGCGTCCCGGCGCGCCGGGAAAGCCCGCGGCTCTTCTAGGCAAACTGACACTGCTGTCACCGTGTGGGATGAACTGGCCCCCTAGGATTCGAACCTAGACAAACAGATCCAGAGTCTGTCGTGCTACCATTACACTAGGGGCCAAGAGGCTACTCGCTCAGAGTCTACCGGGGCCCTGCGCGATGTCAAGGTGCCCCCTTCGCGCTGCCGATCGGGCTACGACGCGGCTCGTCGTCGAAGCCCCGTGCGTCGGATTCCGGCCACGGCGCAGCACATCACGGCCAGTCCAACGCTGCCGACGCCGCACAAGCCGGGCTCGGGGATCAGCCCGATGGCCGTGCCTTCGGCCGTCCCGCCGGCGAATGTAACGCGACCCAGTAGCTCGCCCCCTGAGCAGCCGAGCGGCGGCGAGATGCGATACACAAAACCCGTCGTGCCGTTGAAGTTCTTGCCGGGGACAAAAACATAGTCCAGCGGCGAAGGGCCTGTCTGTTCCAGGATGCCACGCGACGGAAACTGAAAGACGCTGACGATCAGGTAGGTCAGGTTGCTGGCCTTGAGCCTTACGACGGTGGTCGTGTGTTGCGTGTGCGCTGTG
>CAYYPB010000536.1:0-2083 GCA_964473405.1 uncultured Planctomycetaceae bacterium | reverse complement strand
TCCGCCGGCGTTGCGGCTCACGTGCGGTGAGCGCACGCTGTGCGCGCCCGTGCTCTCGGGCAAGCCGCGAGAGGGCATCGATTTTTTCCCTCTCCAAGTGGACTACCGGGAGAAGATGTACGCCGCCGGAAAGTTTCCCGGCGGCTTTTTCAAGCGCGAAGCTCGACCGTCGGCGAAGGAAATCCTGACGATGCGGTTGACGGATCGACCGATCCGCCCGTTGTTCCCCAAGGGTTTCAAGGACGAAGTCCAGATTCAGACCATGGTTCTGTCTTCGGACCAGGAGAACGACCCCGATATTCTCTGCATGATCGGCGCATCTGCAGCGCTAACGGTCAGTCCTATCCCCTTCCTGGGCCCGACGGGTTCGGTGCGTGTGGGGCACGTCGATGGCGAGTTCATCATCAATCCGACAATGGATCAGCGCAACGCCAGTGACCTGGACGTCATCGTCGCCGCACACGGCGAGGCCGTGAACATGATCGAGGCGGCCGCCCTGGAAGTCTCCGAAGACGTGATGGCCGAGGCCGTCGCGAAGGGATTCGAGGCCTGCAAGCAGATCGTGGCGATGATTCGCGAGTTGGGCGAGAAGGTCGGCATGGAGAAGGTCGACAACACGCCCAAGCGAGACGCGGCCTTGCCCGGCAAGGTGAGGGAGTTGTGCGAGAAGTATGACTTCCGTTCGGCTCGCTATCAGGAGAAAAAGGCGGATCGCTATTCCGCGATGCAGGAGATTCGCGAGAAGATCCACGCCGATCTGATCCCCGAGGGTGCGACGGATCTCCCCTACAACACTGCGGACGTGTTCGACGAGATTCACACGATCGAGGAGGAGTACTTCCACGATGCGGTGATGAAGACGGACCGTCGCTCGGACGGTCGCGCGCCCAAGGATCTTCGCGAGATCAGTTGCGAAGTCGGCGTGCTGCCGAGGACGCACGGCTCGGCGCTGTTCACTCGAGGCGAAACGCAAAGCCTGGTCGTCACCACGCTCGGCACGAAGCGCGACGAGCAGTTCATCGACGACCTCGTCGAAGAGTACAACAAGAAGTTCATCCTGCACTACAACTTCCCGCCGTTCTGCGTCGGTGAAGCCCGACGGATCGGCGCGGTCAGCCGCCGCGAGATCGGTCACGGCGATCTGGCCGAACGGTCGTTGCAGGCCGTCATGCCAGCGCCGGACAAGTTCGCCTACACCGTTCGACTTGTTAGTGAGATCATGGAGTCGAACGGCTCCAGTTCGATGGCGTCTGTTTGTGGCGGTACGCTGGCCCTCATGGACGCGGGCGTTCCGATTCGACATCCTGTGGCCGGCATCAGCATCGGCATGGTCCACAACGACGACGGCTACAAGCTGATCACCGACATCCTCGGCGAGGAAGACCACTTCGGCGACATGGACTTCAAGGTATCCGGAACGCAGCACGGCATCACCGGCATCCAGCTCGACCTCAAGGCCCACAGCATCTCGCCACAGCAGATCGTCGAGACACTCGCCCAGGCCAAGGATGCGCGAATGGACATCCTCAAGACGATGCTCACCGTGATCCGCAAGCCGCGCGACGACACGAGCATGTACGCCCCGCGGCTGCTCTCGATCAAGGTGGCCCAAGACAAGATCGGCAAGATCATCGGCCCCGGCGGCAAGGGCATCAAGGGCCTCGAAGCCGACACCGGCGCTCGCGTGGACATCGACGACGACGGCATGGTCCACATCTCGTGTCTCGATGCCGCCGGCGCACAGGCCGCCTACGAACGCGTCGAGCAGATCGCCGAGGGCGTCAAGGTCGGCAAGATCTATCACGGCAAGGTGACGTCGGTGAAGGACTTCGGTGCCTTTATCGAGGTGACCCCAGGCCAGGACGGTCTGTGCCACATCAGCGAACTGACCGACGGCTACGTTCAGAAAGTGGCCGACGTTTGCAGTGTCGGCGACGAGATGCGCGTCAAGGTCATCCTCGTGGACGACACCGGGCGCATCAAGCTCTCGCGCAAGGCGGTCATCCTCGAAGAGAAGAAGGGCTCCGAGGAACCGGCCGAGCCGCAGAACGCATAGCAACTGCATCCAGACGCAGACATCCCA
>CAYYPB010000535.1:0-2094 GCA_964473405.1 uncultured Planctomycetaceae bacterium | reverse complement strand
CCGCGCACATGAGATGCATGCGGATAGTCTTGTCTAGTACCCTAGATCGCCCCGGCTAGTTGCGTGGGTTCGAACGACTCTGCCCCCGGCAGGGAGCCGCCGAAGATATGGACTTGTTGCTCTGAGGCGGCTTCGGCTTTGGCGACGGCGTCGGCCAGGGCGGCCTCGGCTTGTTCGTCGTTGCGCATCAGCACGACCATCTCGCCGCCTTGGCCGCCGGCCGTGACCTTGGCGCCGAAGAGACCGGCATCCGGCCCATGCGCGCGAATGAAACTGACCAGACGATCCGGCTCGACGCCACCGATGCCGCAACGCTGGCTGTGGCTCCAATGCGAGGCGTACATCAGCTCGCCGGCAGCGACTAGAGCGGTCATCGCGTCGTTGCGCCGGGCACGGACGAGATGCGTGGCAAACTCGTGGACGCGACGGTTCTCGTAGATGTGATGCTCGGCTCGCGAGCGAATCTTGTAGATGTCCTTGGGGTTGACTTCACCGCCGCCATCGAGGCCGCGGAGCGTACCGAACTGTTCGATGAAGGCCTTGCGCGTGATCTTCGAGGGCATCCGATCGCGATAGCGTTCGACATACTCGGCCGGGGTGATCGCCGAAAGTCGGCCGGCCGCCCGTTCCGGTGCCATGCCGTCTTGCCGTTGGATCGCTCTGATGACGCAATGGCCCATCTCGGCGCAGGTTCGCGTTTCGATCAGGCGATGGCGCGTGGTCGGCCGTTCGAGTCGCGTGGCGATCGTCTTGATGACGACGCCGGGCGGCATCTCGAGCATCTCGCAGAGGGCATTCTCTTGAAAGCGAAGCTGGAGCAGCGAGCCGTTGGCCGGGCCGCAGAGCGCCGAGACGATCTTTCGCAGATGATAGAGGCCATCGATCGGTTCGATGGCCTCGGCGCAGATGCGGCTGCGATCGAGTCGATCGAGTTCGAGATCGTAGAGCCTGCACAGCGCGTCGATGACGGCGGCGGCATGAACGTGATGCCGGCCGAGGTCGGCCGCTGGGGGAAAGTCGGTATGCACAACGAGGTGCAAGCCCTGGTCGAGCGGCGGGATGACGCCGGCGGCTAGCGCGCGATGCAGCGTCAGTAGCGCGGGGGCGAGGTCTGCCGCATCGTGGCTTCGGCAATGATCCAGAATGTTGCCGGCGGCCTCATCGGTCGCCGCGAACATCGAACGCGGCAGGCCCACTTCAGCGGGCGCGACATCCGCGTCGTCGGCGATGAAAGAAACCGTGACCTTGTCGCCCGCGACGGACCAAGCGCCCACGCAGAAGGATCGAGCGGCCGTCGCGGTCAAGACGAGAGAACCGGTATCTTCACCGATCCCGCCCATGACATCGACGACGGCCGGTGCCCGCGCGATGCCGACGCCCCCACCGAGGGCGGGGCGGTTTGCGAGGGCATCTTGGACGCGGCGCAAAAATCTAGACAACATGTTGCCAGAATCGCTCCGTTGATTCATCGCGAAATACTACTCTCGTATAAACTGCTTCTCGCCCGGCCGCCGCCTGCACGGCTAACGGCATACTTCATCCAGCACGTGGTCGGCCACGAAGATCGGCGTCTCGCTTGCGACGCCCAACGCAATCGCGTCCGAGGGGCGGGAATCGATCTGGACCACCTCACCCTGAACGCGGACGGCCAATTGTGCGAAGAACGTGTCGTTTTTCAAGTCGTTGATGACGATTTTTTCCAGCTCGCCGTGGAGCTTGTCTATCACGTCGGCGAGAAGATCGTGCGTCATCGGTCGAGCCTTCTTGTAGCCCTTGAGCCGGCGGTCGATGGCGCACGCCTCGGTGTCGCCGATGACGATGGGGAACTCGCGCTGGCCGTGCTGTTCTCGAAGGAAGATGATCTGCTGTTCGCTCGTGTCTTGGATGACAATCCGGGCTAGATCAACCGGCACATCCATCGACACGACCTCCGCGAGACCTTCAGCACACCCACTCGCATGCCGAGACCCGACATGTACCTACGACATTACTGGCAGGGCGGCACGATTTCAAGGGCGACCCAGCCGCTGAATGGTAGGGGGTCCATGACAGTTCAGGCGACTTGTGAATCGGGCAAGCGGCGCCGAGCATCGT
>CAYYPB010000534.1:0-2104 GCA_964473405.1 uncultured Planctomycetaceae bacterium | reverse complement strand
TCCTTGTGAGAGCGGCGAGCGCCGAGAGCACTGCGGCTCGCGGCTGGATGCGGCGGATCCACCCGCCGACGACCGCGCCGATGAACTCGATGACGCCGCTGCCGATGCAGGCGATGAGCCCGACCTGCCACGCGAGGTTGGCGGCGGCCTCGGTTCCCATCGTGCCGACGTTCCTGGCATAGACCGGCGTGAGAATGAAGAAGATATAGGCGAATACCGACGGCGTGTTGATGCCGTAGGGCAGGGCCGTGCATGTCAGGTTGCCATCGCGGCGGGCGACGCGCCGAGCGTGCCAGGCGTAGTAGAGGTTGCCGATGAAGAGGCTGACGGCGATGCCGGGCAGGACGCGGGCGTAGATCAACTCGTCCGTGAACCCGCAGAGCTGTTTGCAGAGGGCGACGATGACGAGAACCTGCACGAGGTTGTCGACGGCCAGGCCGAAGAAGCCGTCGAGATCGCCTTTGACGAACCAGGGATACGCGCGCGATGTCTTCATCGTCATCTGCTCCCACGCCGCCGCCCGATCGGGCAGCGGACGCTCTTCACCGGTTCGATATCTCGAACGCATGGCGGTTCCATCCCACGGGCACGTTGCGATGGGACGCGGGCGACTTCGTCGCCCGGTGGGGGTAGATCATACGGTTAAGTTGAAGCGACGTGAACGTGTTGCGGGTGATAAGGTGCTCGTGGAGTTCGGGTCCTAAGGCCGGCTTGTCCGCCAAGGCCGACACTGGCAGAAAGCTGCCAGTGGCACGCGGCGTTAGTCAAGTGAGTTCTGCTAGTGATTGCACGCTCCTGGAATCCGTCCCCCAGCCCTGGAAGGGGCGGGGCACCCAAGTAGGAACGCGGTGTGGCACGGTCAGGCGACAGCTTGGCGGTGGTCTGCATCACACGGTCCACGGCCCAGCTTCGCTGGACCGTGCCACCTTTGGCACCTCTTGTATTCCTTCCCGGGCGGACACAGGCTGCAGATCATGCCTGGGAGTCGCGCCACCATTGGGCGTATTCCAGGGCGGCGTAGGTGAAGATCACATCGGCGCCGGCTCGGGCGAGGGCGGTTAGGGACTCTCGCATACAGGCGTCTTCGTCGAGCCAGCCCATCTTGCCGGCGGCCTTGATCATGGCGTACTCGCCACTGACGTGGTAGGCGGCGATGGGGAGTTCCGTGTCTCCTCGCAGCCGGGCGATGATATCGAGGTACGGCAGGCCGGGCTTGACCATCAGGATGTCGGCGCCTTCTTCGACGTCCAACCGTGCTTCGATCGAGGCTTCGCGCGCGTTCGCCGGGTCCATCTGGTAGGTCTTCTTGTCCTTGGGCACGTTGGGGAGGTCCACCGGGGCCGAATCAAGTGCCTCGCGGAACGGGCCGTAGAAGGCCGAGGCGTACTTGGCGGTATAGCTCAGGATGGCCACGTCGTGATGACCGGCGGCGTCGAGGGCCGTGCGGAGTGCCAGGATGCGGCCGTCCATCATGTCAGACGGCGAGACGATATCGGCACCTGCCTCGGCGTGGAGCACGGCCATCTTGGCCAGAATGTCGACCGTCTCGTCGTTGAGGATGACGCCGACGTCACTGACGAGGCCGTCGTGGCCCATGCTCGAATAGGGGTCGAGTGCGATGTCGGTGATGCAGCAGGCCGCGGGTACGGCCTTCTTGATCGCGCGGACGGCGCGGCAGGTGAGGTTCTCGGGATTGAGAGCTTCTTCTCCGGCGGGCGTTTTCAATGACGGATCGGTTGCCTGGAATACGTCGAACGCGCTGACGCCCAACTCGACGGCGCGGCGGCATTGCTCGATGGCTTTGTCGATCGACAGACGGGCTTGGCCTGGCATGGCGTCAATGGGTTCGCAGCGATTCTCGCCGTCGATGATAAACAGCGGCAGGACGAGTCGATCCGGCGTCAGTCTTGTTTCGCGGACGAGGCCGCGAATGGCGGCACTGCGTCGCAATCTGCGAGGGCGACGGACGGGGCGGGGAAGCTCGGGGTTGTTGCTCATCTGTGCGACTCCTTTGGGGGCTGCTCTCGTGCTGCGTATGGACCGGAGCGCCAAACGGCAAGCCAGTGGGCAGCTGCGCGGTACAGTCGAGCATCTTGTTCGTTCG
>CAYYPB010000533.1:0-2118 GCA_964473405.1 uncultured Planctomycetaceae bacterium | reverse complement strand
TTGGTTTCGACGAGGATGCCCCGCTGCGCGAGGCGTTTGAGGGGCGGCTTTATATCGAGCTTGCCATTCACGGCGCCGATGACGTGACCATCGCGAGACGCCGCGCCCGGTTTGCCGACGAACATGGCATCGACGTCGTCGCCGTTTGCGAATCCCGTTGCCTGCGGCGCGACCAATCGCAGACGCTCGCCGCCTTGTCCTCGATCGGCACGTTGACGCTACTCGACCAGCCGCATCCCGATAAGCCGGCCGGCGCTTGGCATCTGCGAACGCCCGAGGAGATGGCACACCTGTTCACCCGCAGGCCCGACGCGCTGGCCAACACGCTGCGCATCGCCGAACAATGCGACTGTCGGCTCGACCTGTCACAGAGCCGTTTTCCAGGTTTCGAGTCGCCCGACGATCGCAGCGCGATGGCGCATCTCCGCGAGTTGTCCTACGCCGGTTGCCGTCGCCGTTACGTCGAGCAGCCGCAGCAACTCGGCATCGGCGGGCACCGCCCCACCCTCGCCGAGGCCATCGAACGCGTCGACCGCGAGCTGGCCATCATCGACACGGTCCACTACGCCGAGTACTTCCTCGTGTTTCACGAGATCGTCGAATACTGCCGGTCGCGCGGCATTGCCTCGCTGGCCCGTGGCTCGGCGGCGGACTCGCTCATCTGCTATGTCCTCGGCGTCAGTCATGCCTGTCCCTTTCGATTCGATCTGCCGTTCGATCGCTTCGTAAACCCCGAACGAGCAAAGTTCAGCAAGATGGCCGACATCGATCTGGACCTGCCCTGGGACCAGCGCGACGAGGTGATCCGCTGGGTGTACGACCGTTGGGGTCACAACCGCGTGGCGATGATCGGCTCGGCGAACACGTTTCATGCTCGGGCGGCCGTCGCGGAGTTGGGCAAGGTCTACGGTCTTCCCGCCCACGAGATCCATCAGACGACCAAGCGAATGCCGCGCGTGGCCTCGTGGAACCTGCACAAGGCATTGGCGAACTCGCCCGAATCTCGCGGCCTGCCCACCAACGACGAGCCCTATCGCACGATCCTTCGTATGGCGGGCGACTTCGAGGGTCTGCCCCGTCATTGGGCGATGCACCCCTGCGGCCTGGTCGTCTCGCCTGAGCCGCTGACCGACCTCATCCCCGTGCAGCGTTCGCCCCGTGGCATGTTGATCGCCCAATACGAGATGGACAGCGTCGAAGACCTGGGCTTCGTGAAGGTCGATCTATTGGGCCAAGCGGGGCTGTCGGTCCTGCGGGACAGCGTGGCCGAAATCGAACGCACCGAGAGCCGACGCGTCGATTTGGAGACGGAAGTCGATTACTCGGAGTCCGAGACCTGGGATATGATCGCAACGGGCGACGCGCGCGGCGTGCATCACATCGAGTCGCCGGCCATGACCAACCTCATTCAGCAGTGCAACTGCCGTGACATCGACTGCCTGACGGCCATCGTCGCGGTGATCCGACCGGGCGCATCCAACCAGGGCAAAAAGGATCGATTCGCCCGATGTCATCAAGGGCTCGAACCACCGCAATACCCGCATCCATCGGTGGTCTCCACGCTCGAAAAGACCTACGGTCTGATGGTCTTTGAAGAGCACATCCTGCAAGTCGCCGTCGAGTTTGCGGGGATGAACCTCGGCCGCGCCGACGTCCTGCGCCGAGCGCTCAACAAAGAGAAGCGGGTACTCATCCTCGAACTCAAGTCCGAGTTCTACGCCTGCGCCTTGTTGAAGGGTCGCACGCCTTCGGAGATCGACCTCGTCTGGCCGCTATTGGAGGGCTTCAGCGGGTTCATGTTCAACAAGGCCCACTCTGCGGAGTATGCAGTCGAGGCATTCCAAGGGGCGTGGCTCAAACGCAGGTGGCCCGCGCACTATCTCGCGGCGATTCTCTCAAACTATCGCGGGTTCTATGCGCACTCCCCGACGCTGCCGCAGATTCTTTATGTGTTGGAGGCGATACGACTCGGTGCGAAGTTCCTCCCGCCCTGCATCAACCGATCGCGCGAGCGGTTCAGCGTGGAGTACACCGCTGAGCCTGTGCGCCAATCCTGTAGGACGGGTTTCACCCGCCGGCGGGCAGAGCCCGCCCTACAGGCTTTGTGGCACCGGCGTC
>CAYYPB010000532.1:0-2120 GCA_964473405.1 uncultured Planctomycetaceae bacterium | reverse complement strand
TCGGAGGCGGCATCCAGAAATACGGGTATCTCCCCGAAGGCCGGACCGACTTCATCTTCGCCGTCATCTGCGAGGAGCTCGGCATCATCGGTGGCATCGCCGTCATCGCCCTGTTCGGCGTCATGCTCTGGCAGGGCAAGCGCGCATTCGCCGCCGCACCGACGGAGTTCGGACGTCTTCTCGCCCTCGGTGCTACGATGACGCTCGGGCTTCAGGCCGCCATGAATATCGCCGTCGTCACCGTCTCCGTCCCGACCAAGGGCATCGGCCTGCCCCTGGTTTCCGCAGGCGGGACGGGCGTGGTGTTTTTCGGTATCCTCGTAGGCCTGCTGGTGAACGTCGCGCGCGTGCGACACCCCGCCCCGCTGCTCGAATGCAACGACGCCGTCTACTGCGAAGCGGGAAGCGATCCGCCGGCACCGGACGCGCCGACTGCGCAGCTTGCATAGCGGCATAGCAGCCCGCCGGTTCTCTTGACTCAGCGAACGAGGTTCCATGGCAGACGACAGACCCTGGATGATCATTGCCGGCGGCGGCACGGGAGGCCATCTCTACCCGGGTCTCGCCGTGGCCGAAGCGGTCCATAGCATCCGCCCCGACATCGAGATCACGTTCTTCGGCACACCGCGACCGATCGACAAGATGCTCGTCGCACCGCGCGGCCACGAACTGATCGAACAAGTGGTGAGGCCCTTCCCCGCTCACGTCCACCAGACAATCGGGTTCCTGTGGAACTGGTATCGTGCCATGACCGACGCGATGCAACGGTTTCGCCGCAGGCCGCCCGCCGTCGTCCTTGGACTCGGTGGCTACGCGGCCGGTCCGGCCATCGTGGCCGCGTCGAAGCTCCGCGTGCCATCCGCGATCCTCAACCCCGACGCGACCCCCGGCCGCGCCAACCGCCGTCTCGCCCCCAAGGTCGACCGCATCTTCACGCAATGGCACGACACGGCCTCCCATTTCGCCGACAAGGAGAAAGTCCACTGCACGGGCTGCCCCGTTCGCTCGGAGTTCGCGCGGATGGACAAGACCGAGGCCACGCTCAAGCTCAAACTGGACGAGCAGAAGAAGACGCTGCTCGTCACCGGTGCCTCGCAGGGCGCGTCGACCATCAACGCCGCCGTTGTCGAGATCATGGACTTCTGGAAAGCCACCGACGACTGGCAGATCATCCATCTCACCGGTTCTCGCGATCGAGACATGTGCCGCCAGAAGTATGAGTCCGCCGGCGTCGATGCTCGGGTTCTGGCGTTTACAGAGCAGATCAACTTGTGCATGGCGGCGGCGGACTTTGTCATCTCGCGGGCCGGCGCATCCACGCTGGCCGAGATCACGCTCATGGGTCTGCCGTCGGTGTTGATGCCGTACCCCTACGATCGCAAACAGCACCAGATGGACAACGCCAAGATCCTGGCGGACAACCGTGCAGCCGTCATCGTCGCCGACGCGAAGGATGCCGAGACCAATGCCGAGAATCTGCGGTACGCCCTCGAGGATGTCATGGTCTCGGATCGGCGGCGCGAGCAGATGGCGGAGGTTTCCGCGACGCTGGGGCGACAGGACGCGGCGGGCACCGTGGCCGCCGCACTGTTGAAACTGGGCAAGCTTGTGTGAGCCTGTGAATTCCGCCGCTCGCCGAACCGCTTGCGATCAGCCGACGTAAACGAGTAGGATGCCGCCCGAATGGCCGAGTTCAATGCGGTAGCTCGGACAGCCGATTTCGATGCGGCAGCTCGCTGGCCTTGTTCCCCAGAGGAACGTCGCCAACTGGCTTGCCGTTTGGCGGTTCCTCGAAAGCGGCGATCCGCGAACGAACGCAGAATCGGCATCACACGGAGGTGAGCCCGAATGTCGCACGCAGCAGCCTCTCCCGATGCGACCGATCTGTCCGCCGCCCGCACCGCGCGGATCGGGACCGATCGTCGCACCCGAATACAGGAACACTGGACAAGCCCCTACGCCGCGAAACGCATCCACCTCGTCGGCATCGGCGGATGCGGCATGAGCAGCCTCGGCGGCGTCTTGCTCCGCTGCGGCGCGATCGTCAGCGGCTCCGGCCCGGCCCGGGTCCCCCCCCCCGGGCGCCCCCCGGGAAAGGGGGGCCGCCTCCGCTTCGGGGG
>CAYYPB010000531.1:0-2137 GCA_964473405.1 uncultured Planctomycetaceae bacterium | reverse complement strand
CACAGAAACGTTGGAGCCCAGTCAACCCGCAGCTTGGTGTGTGGCGATTCACTAGACTGGACGGCACGCATGAGTGAACGGGCGCTTGCGCCCGTCCACTCGCGAGCCGTTGCCGGACGGTTCACAGACCGGTCCTTCGGCGACTTCGCCGGCGGGCGATGAACATGCACGCCGACAGCATCAGCAGGGGCGCCGCCCCGACCGCCCCGCACAGATTCAAGAACTCCAACACATCGATCCCAGGGCCCGGCATCACCGTCGGTATCATGTCGTAGCCATGACAGTCGTCCCACAGGTCCATCTGTTCGGGATCCAACAGTGCGGCATCACCCGCTTTGCTGGGGTTGTCCCGGTCGGTGATGTCCACCGTCTGAAGGCTCCGCTGCGACAGGGCGAACACGCGCCCGCCGATGACGCCGACGCGATGAACTTCGCCCTCGTGCGAAAACCAGCCGCGTTGGGTCAGTGCCGCATCACTGAAATCGACAAGCTGCACGCCGTTCGTACACTTCGGCGGCTCCCAATCGTCCGGCAAAATCTCGGCCGCCGCATCGCCGGGCATGGCGAACACTTCGCCGTAATCGACGTGGCGGAACGGAATCGCGATCAAGCCGAGTTCGTCGACGACCTTGAACGCCTTCTCGTCATACGTCGCCTCAGACGAAGTGAACGAGCCTGGCGGGCCGAGGATGACGCGACCGAGTTGGGTCGGGTTGGCGGGGTCCGACACGTCGTAGTACGCCACCGCGGGCCGGCGACCGTCGGTGTCGTCGATGCCGACGGCGATGAGCCGATCGCCGCGCGGCTCGATGTGCGTCGAGAAGCCGGGCACCTCAAGCTCGCCCGCGACCTTCGGATTGGCCGGGTCGCTCAGGTCGATCACAAACATGGGATCCACGCGCAGAAACGTGACGACATAGCCGCGCGGCCCGTCGAACCGGACGGCCTCGAGCGACTCGTCCTGGATGATGTCCGTCTGCCCGAGCGCGGCGATGGCGTCCAGGTTGGCCAAGTCGTAGGTGAACAGCCGGACCTCGCGAAAGCCGAACCCGAACGACTCGGTCGCAATGCGGAAGACGCCCTCGAAAGCATCCATGTAGAAGCGGTTGCGAATGCTGCCCGGCACGGTGAAGGCGTCTCGCAACACGATCGCCCCGCCGGCGTCGGAGACGTCGACGACCTGAATGTCGGTGAGCGTCTCGCCGTTGTCGAAGTCGTACTGGCGGCTGGCCGCGAAAATCGCCGTTTCGGAAACGTGCATGTCCAGCGCATCGCCCGTCAGGTTGAGCCGATCCACCGCGATGATATCGTTCGGATCGGCCACGTTGATCGACGCGACAAACCCCTCGCCGACGGCGGCTTCGTCATCCACCGGGGCGTCGGCGAAGAAAGGCCGAAAGTTCGAGCCGATCACATAGATGATGTCGCCCACGCGACGACTCTCGTTGGCGAACCCGACGAGGTTGATCTTGCCCTCGGAACTCGGTGCCGTGGGGTCGGTCACGTCAACGATGGCAAGCTGGCTCCCCTCGAAGTCGGGCCGAGGCGGCACGGGGCCGTCGGGAGCGATGACCATGGCGCCGGGCTGATCGATGGCGATGTCATAGGCGATGAAGAAGTCGGCACTCAGGAGAACGTAGACGCGGTCGCCGACGACGTACATCTCCACGCCGCGCCCACGTAGGTCCAGGTTGCCGAGCAGGGTCGGATCGTCGGGGTCGGCCACGTCGATCACAAGCAGGCCCTTGTGGCGATTGATCGCGTAGAGCCTGTCGCCGACGATTTTGACGATGTCGGCCTCTTCGATATCGCGGAGTACGCCCCCATCGTCGCCCGCGCCGGCGTCTTCGAGCGACATCGGTGCCCCGGGGCCTGCCGCCATCGGCGCGGCGTCCGGCTGTCCACCGGTCGGACCGTTCGTGCCGATCTGCACAGTCTCGCAGCCGGCGGTCCAGACCACCATGAAGGCGAGCATCAGGAGATGGAGCGTCACGCGAGAGAAGGAGGGGTTCAGGGAGACAGCGGGGTGCTTCGTGCTCATCATGTCGACATCCTCGGCGAGGCTTGAGCCGTCGATCAGAGCCGCGACCGTCAGGGAGCGCACATCGCTCCACGGCGAGGGCCCCGCAGTCGGGCG
>CAYYPB010000530.1:0-2145 GCA_964473405.1 uncultured Planctomycetaceae bacterium | reverse complement strand
TGCCGAGACCGATCTCGTATGCCGTCTTCTGCTTGAAAAAAAAAAAAAAGAGAACAACAGAGTAACGGTGTCAGGAGCGCACGTGACGAGATGCACTCGCGCTGCGTAGCGGTTTCCGTCCCCCCCACCATCCGTTCGCCATCGTCCGTGAAGAGCTGGGCGTAGAGCGAGATGGAATTGCCGTCCAACGTCGCCAGCGCACCGGCGGGCGTGTGACACCCGGCATTGATGCCATGAAGGAACATCCGCTCAGCCACGACGGCACGACGAGAAGGCGCGTCGTCGAGCGACCCGATGATCTCGGCCGCCTCGCCCCCTTCGCGCGTCTGCACCGCGAGCGCGCCCTGGGCCGGAGCGGGAACGAACCGATCCGTCGGCAAGTCAATCGACGGCTCGTGTTCGATACTCAACCGCCGCAGTCCCGCCGCGGCCATGATCACGCCGCCCAGATTCTCACGCTCGAGCTTGGCCACGCGCGTCGGCACATTGCCGCGAATCGACACGACTTCGACATCGCCCAGCCGACGGATCTGCGCGGAACGCCGAGGACTGCTCGTCCCCACCTTGAACCCAGCGGGCAAGTCGTCCAAAGCCACCGGCTCGCGCGTCAGAAGCACGTCGTGTACCACCTGGCGAGGCGGCACCGCCGCGATGACGAGACCGCTCGTCGGTGCCGTCTGCAAGTCCTTGAAGCTGTGAACGGCGAAATCCACGCGCTGTTCGAGCAGTGCTTGCTCCAACGCCTGGACGAATGCCCCGACCGGCCAATCTCCGCCGAACGGCCGATCCGTCACGCTGTCGCCGTGGGTCTTGATGATGATCTCTTCGATCTGTAGCGACGGATGGATCTTGCACAGCTCCGCGCAGAGCCATCGGGTCTGCCACAGGGCCAAGTCGCTGCCACGGGTACCGACTCGAAGTTGGGTCATGATGCGATCTGCCTGAAACTCTGTTGTGCCGCTTCGATGATCTGAGTGATCGCCGCGTCATCGTGAGCGGCGGAGACGAACATGGCCTCGTAACTGGAAGGCGGAAGCCACACGCCGCGATCCAGCATGGCATGAAAGAATCGGCCGAACGCGGTGTGGTCGCACGCCTGGGCGTCCACGAAGTTCCGGGGGGCCGACGCCGAAAACGCCACGCCCAGCATCCCGCCACGAGAATTCGTCGTCAAGGGGACGCCCACAGCCGACGCCGCCGCACGCAACCCATCGGCCAGGCGAATCGTCTTGTCCGCTAGCGACTCATAGAAACCGGCTGCCTTGCAAAGCCCCAGTGTCGCTAGACCGGCAGCCATGCCGACCGGATTGCCGCTCAACGTCCCACCCTGATAAGCCGGTCCCAACGGACTGACCTGCTGCATCAGTGACCGCGGGCCGCCATACGCCGCAACCGGCATCCCGCCGCCGATGACCTTCCCGAGGCAGGTCAAGTCAGGACGGACCTTGCAGACGTTCTGATAGCCACCCCACGCGACGCGAAAGCCCGTCATAACCTCGTCGAAGACCAAGAGGCTACCGTGCTTGTCGCAGGCTGCACGAAGACCCTCGAGGAAACCCTCAACCGGTTCGACGAACCCCATGTTCCCGGCAATCGGCTCGACGATGATCGCGGCGACGTCGTCGCCATGCTGCGCCATGATCGTTTCGACAGCCGACAGATCGTTGTAAGCAGACAGGAGAGTCGTCCCCGCGATGACCGGCGGCACGCCTGCCGAGTCAGGCTCGCCAAAGCTTGCCGCGCCCGAGCCGGCCGCAACGAGCAACGCATCGGCGTGACCGTGGTAGCAGCCGAGGAACTTGAGCACCTTCGTCCGACCCGTGGCGGCCCTTGCCACGCGCATCGCACTCATCGTGGCTTCGGTCCCACTGTTGACGAAACGAACCAATTCGATGGACGGAAGTGCCTCCACGACCCTCTCGGCCAAGTCGGCCTCGGCCTCGCAACACGCTCCGAAGCTCAGACCTTTGGAGGCGGCCTGCTGCACGGCCTCGACGACCGAAGGCTCGGCATGGCCGGCGATCGCCGGCCCCCAGGTGCCGACGAGATCGGCGTAGGGATTCCCGTCCACATCGAACACGTAGGCACCCTCGGCGCGGTCCAGATACACCCGTTCGCACCCGCACGGCTCGCGCGTCTTGAGCG
>CAYYPB010000529.1:0-2166 GCA_964473405.1 uncultured Planctomycetaceae bacterium | reverse complement strand
AGGTCGAGTTTGCGTCTCGGCTCGTCGAGCTCTGCATAAAGTCAGAGCCGCTGCGCACCTCGCCGGCCGGCCCCCACGAACCCATACTCAGCCAGGCCTACACCGATGAACGCCGCAGCGCCAATCGCCGCGTAGAGATCCTGGTGACGCGGGCCCTGACGAGCGACTACACGGCCAAACCCCAGACCGCCGAAGACCTCTCCCGCCAAGCCGCCTCCAAGCACGTCGCTACGCCCTGAGCAGTTCCCTGCAACCAGCAACGCCCCTCTTTTCCGCCACGATTCTTGCCTCCTGAACACCCCAACGCGCCACGTTCTGGCTATCATGGCCCCATGTCCAAGACACCGACGGCCAACCCTTCCCCACCTCCAAAGAGTGTTCTCCAACTCGTCCAGCGCTTCGCCCAGCACGCCGAGACCTACAAGCAGCAGACCTACAACGAAACCCAGGTCCGCCGCGAGTTCATCGACCCGCTCTTCAACGCACTCGGCTGAGACGTCGACAACCAGGCAGGCCACGCCGAAGCCTACAAGGACGTCATCCACGAAGACGCCATCAAGATCGGCGGCACGACCAAGGCCCCGGACTACTGCTTTCGCATCGGCGGCGTCCGCAAGTTCTTCGTCGAGGCCAAGAAGCCCTCGATCGCCGTCAAGGACGACCCCAGCCCCGCCTATCAGCTTCGCCGCTATGCCTGGAGCGCCAAGCTGCCCCTGGCGATCGTCACCGACTTCGAAGAGTTCGCCGTTTACGACTGTCGCATCCGCCCCCGTCCCACCGACAAGCCCGCCACCGCCCGCGTCAAGTACCTCACCTTCGATCAATACGCCGACCGCTGGGGCGAAATCGGCGACATCTTCTCCAAGGAGGCCATCCTCCAAGGCTCCTTCGACAAGTATGCCGAGTCCAGCCGCCGCAAACGCGGCACCGCCGAGGTCGACACCGAGTTCCTCAAGGAGATCGAACGCTGGCGCGAACTGCTGGCCCGCAACATCGCCTTGCGAAACCCCGGCCTGTCGGTCCGTGATCTGAACTACGCCGTCAGCAAGACCATCGACCGCCTGATCTTCCTGCGCATGTGCGAGGATCGCGGCGTCGAGACCTACGCCCAACTCCGCGGCCAGATCAACGGCCCCAAGGTCTACGACCGTCTGCTGACCGTCTTTCGCAGCGCCGACGATCGCTACAACTCCGGCCTGTTCTACTTCCAACAGGAAAAGCAGCGCACCGACGCACCCGACGAACTCACGCCCGGCCTGAACATCGATGACGCCGTCCTCAAGGACATCATCAAAGGCCTCTACTACCCCGATTGCCCATACGAGTTTTCCGTGCTTCCCGCCGACATCCTCGGGCAGGTCTACGAGCAGTTCCTCGGCAAGGTGATTCGCCTGACCAAAGGCCATCGGGCCATCATCGAGGAGAAGCCCGAGGTCAAAAAGGCCGGCGGCGTCTATTACACGCCGACCTACATCGTGGACTACATCGTCGAACATACGGTCGGCAAACTGCTGGAGGAGCGGGTGCCCGGGGTCGGGGGTCGGGGATCGGGGGTTGCGCGGCACGGGAGACGAGCATGGCGATCAGAACTTATCGGGACTTGGAGGTTTGGCAGAGGGCGATGGATCTTGTCGAGATTGCTTACCGGCTGACCAAGACGCTGCCCACGGAGGAGCGATACGGACTGAAGAGCCAAATCCAACGGGCGGCAGTGTCGATCCCGGCCAACATCGCCGAGGGCCACGGGCGGATTCATCGCAAGGAGTATGTCCATCACCTGTCGATCGCCCGGGGATCATTGATGGAAGTGGAGACCCACCTGGCGATCGCGGTCCGTCTGAAGCTGCTCGATCGCGACAAGGTTCTGCCGGCGTGGGATCTCGCCCAGCAGGTCGGCAAGCTGCTAAACGGTCTCATCGCCGCACTTCGAAGAAAGGCCTGAAACGCGGCGCCGGATCCCCGATCCCCGGCCCCCTCCGCATCCTCGACCCCGCCTGCGGCTCGGGCTCGTTTCTGCTGGGGGCCTACGAATACTTGCTGGCTTGGCATCTGGACTATTACACATCCAACGCGCCGGAAGAATGGGCCACCCAAAAGAACCCACCCATCTGCCAAGCCCCGACCCCCGAACCCCTCTCCCCCATCCCCCACTCTCACACCGATGTC
>CAYYPB010000528.1:0-2168 GCA_964473405.1 uncultured Planctomycetaceae bacterium | reverse complement strand
TGATGATCTTCTTGGCGCTGCCGAGTTGCTTCATCTCGATGTTCTCGAGCTTGAGACCGAGGTCGTCGCCGATGAACTCGCCCGCAGTCAACACGGCGAGGTCCTCCATCATCGCCTTGCGGCGGTCACCGAAGCCCGGCGCCTTGACGGCGCAGCACTTTAGAATGCCGCGGAGCCGGTTGACGACCAACGCCGCCAGCGCCTCGCCATCGACGTCCTCGGCGATGATCAGCAACGGTTTGCCGGCCGCAACGACCTTCTCGAGCAGTGGAACGAAGTCGCGGATGTTGCTGATCTTCTTCTCGAAGATCAGGATCTGGGCATCCTCGAGCACGCATTCCATGTCGGTCGTGTCGGTGATGAAGTAGGGCGAAACGTAGCCCTTGTCGAACTGCATCCCCTCGACGACTTCCTTCTCGGTCTCCCGGCTCTTGCCCTCTTCGACCGTGACGACGCCCTCTTGACCGACCTCTTCCATCGCCTCGGCCAATAGTGCGCCGATCTCGGCGTCACCGTTAGCACTGACCGTGCCGACCTTGGCGATGTCTTCGGAACCCTTGACCTTCAGGGACATCTTGCCGATCTGCTCGACAGCCTTGGCGACCGCCTGCTCGATACCGCGGCGAAGCAGCATCGGGTTGGCCCCAGCCGCAACGTTCTTGAGACCCTCGCGATAGATCGCCTCGGCCAAGACGACAGCCGTCGTCGTCCCATCGCCCGCAACGTCCGACGACTTGCTGGCCGCCTCGTTCAACATTTTGGCGCCCATGTTCTCGAACGGCTGGGGCAGTTCGATCTCCTTCGAGACCGACACACCATCCTTCGTCACGCGCGGGGCACCCCAGGACTTCTGGAGCAACACATTGCGACCCGTCGGGCCGAGCGTGACCTTGACAGCCGAGGCGAGCTGGGACAAACCCTCGCTCATGTTCTCGGCCGCGTAGTGATCAAAAAGCATCTGCTTGACAGCCATGGTATTTCCTCTGCATTGCTGCACGCGCGATTGTCGCGGCGTGCTGGAAAATGTCGTTTCGTCTGTGGCGCCGGCGTCTCGCCGGTGGAACCGCAGGCGGGACGCCTGTGCCACAAGGCACTCAAAACAGAACGAACCGCGAAGACAACCGCGATCGTTCGCTATTCAATGATCGCCAGCAAGTCGCTCTCGCGAAGCACGGTGAACTTCTTACCGTCGTAATCGACCTCGGTGCCGGAATACTTGCCGTAGAACACGTCGTCGCCGATGCTCACCGAGAGCTGGCCGCGACAACCCGACTCCAGCAGCTTGCCGGGACCGACCGCCACGCACGTGCCGCGCGTCGGCTTCTCTTGGGCCTGCGTCGGCAGGACAATGCCGCCCGCCGTCACTTCGTCCGCCTCATGCTGTTCCACGACGATTCGATCATCCAGAGGTTTGAGGTTCAATCTGGCCATATCACTAAGGCTCCTATTATGGTTGTAGAAAGTTGCCGATCCTCTTAAGGACCGTGCGCGCGTCGCTAATGACCGCGTTATCGTCATCACAACTGACTTCGATAACAATGGGAACGCGCCGAACATTCGAGCGAGGAGGCTGCGTCCCTTCGATGACCTCTGGATTACTCCCATCGTCATCGGTGCGAACGATAACGTCGTTCACGTCACCGCCACTGACACTCACAAACTTCTTGTATACAATTCTCATGGCTGGCTCACTCCATTCCGAAGCCAGACCTGCTTGGCGGCCGGCGTCCGAATCACCCAGATTCCTTCCTCGGTACGACCTGTGATTCGCACAATCTCGTCCAGGATCATGTGAATCTTGGCCTCGTGCCTTTCCCGCTCATATTCGCGGTCACCCAACTCGAAAACCAACCGAACCACAAGCGTTTGCTCGGTGTACAACTGCGTTTGACCCTGATACGCCCCCGCCACCTCATACAGCGAGAAGCCCCCCAAATATGGGCTGACTGTCCCGCAGTGTGAGTTCGCGGCGGAGCCACGCGTACAAGCCCGACAGATACTCAAGCCGCCTGGGCATGTACAACTCAACGACCTCGGCTTGTCTTTTCAAGACAGCGTCATTCATCACATCATGCCACCCATGCCACCCATGCCGCCCATACCACCCATGCCGCCCATGCCGCCCATGCCGCCCATGCCGCCCATCTCATCCATGCCGCCCATGTCCG
>CAYYPB010000527.1:0-2174 GCA_964473405.1 uncultured Planctomycetaceae bacterium | reverse complement strand
AGATCTGTGCCACCTCATCACTGCCGGTGGCACCTCATCACTGTCTGTGGCACCGGCGTCTCGCCTGTGATCCCACCGGCGGGACGCCGGTGCCACAGCGAATTGCGATACAGCGCTCACGCCTGAACTTCCCGTAGATCCAGTGCCTCGAGATCCTCCGGATCGGCGTGCCCGTCGACGAAACGCCGCACCGCCGGATCGGCACAGCCTTTGAACCATGCCGGCGTGTCGTCCGCGATCATCCTGCCCTTGTGCAGCATCACGATGCGGTCGGCCACCTTGTAGGCGCTCGTCATGTCGTGCGTCACGACCACGCTCGTGACCTTCAACTCACGCTTGAGCTTGAGGATCAACTCGTTGATCACGTCGGCCCGGACGGGGTCGAGGCCCGTCGTAGGCTCATCATACAGAACGACCTCGGGGTCCAAAGCGATCGCGCGAGCCAAGGCAACGCGTTTCTTTTGTCCACCGGAGACCTCGCCCGGCCGGCGATCCTGAAGCCCATCGAGACCGACCATGCGGAGCTTCGAGGCCACGGTCGCCGCCAGGGCCTCCGGGGAATGATCCGTATGCTCGGTCAAGGGGAATGCCACGTTCTCCGCGACCGTCATGGAGTCGAACAGCGCCCCCATCTGGAACAACAGCCCCATGCGACGGCGGATCGGCACGAGCGCCTGTTCCGACAGATCGTCCATGCGCCGGCCGTCGAAATGGACCTCGCCCGAATCGGGCCGAAGGATGCCAATGATGTGCTTGAGCAGAACGCTCTTGCCGGTGCCGGACTCGCCGATGACCACGGTCGTTCGGCCGCGAGCGAGCGACAGGTCGATGCGGTCCAGCACCTGGAGCGAACCGAAGCGTTTGCTCACGCCTCGCAGTTCGATAATCGGCCGGCTATCGGCGGAATCGGTCACAGGCAAGGGCCTCTACAGCAGGGATCGGAATCCCCAGAAGTGCTCGCTGATCTTCTGGAGGATAACGGCCAACACATAATCGAGCGCCAAGATGGCGATGAACGAATAGACGAACGCCGACGTGCAGGCACGGCCCACGCCCTCGGCGCCGGGCTTGCAGTAGAACCCCTTGTAGCAACTGATGAGCCCGAGCGCCGCACCGAAGAAGAAGCTCTTGATGACGCCGCTGAACAGATCGAAGCTGGAGACGGCGTCCCGCGTATACTCCCAGTATGGCCCTGTATCGACGCCGCTCTGGATGACCGAGACGAAGTAGCCGCCGATCGAACCCGTGAAATCGGCGTAGAGCGTCAGCATCGGCGTGAGAATGAAACAGGCCAGCACGCGCGGGGCGACGAGGTAGCGAACGGGGTTGACCCCCATGCTGCGAAGGGCGTCGATCTGCTCGGTGACGTTCATGGTGCCGAGCTCGGCCGTCAGGGCCCCGCCGATGCGCCCGGCCAGCATGATCCCCGCGAGGACCGGCCCCAACTCTCGGACGACCGAGAGGTTGACGATGGCCCCCATGCGTTCTTCGAGGCCGACGGCCCGGAACTGCTCGATGGCCTGCACCGCCAGAACCATGCCGACAAACGCACCCGTAATAAGGATGACGGGCAGTGAGCGATAGCCGACCTCATAGAGCTGGGGAACGAGCAATCGCCAGTTCTTGGCCCGCCGCAGGCCGCAAAGCATGGCCCAGATCGTCAGGCCGGCGAAGGTGCAGAACTCACCCAGACCGTCGACAATCTTGCGAAACCGCGTTGGAAACCCGGTCTTCATGTCCGGCACGGAGCGCCTCCCAACTGGAACCTTGCGCGCCGTCGGGTTCTAATCACAGCGGGGAATCCTGTCAATCGTCGGTGGGTCGTCGAACGGCCCCGGGGCCGTGACTGTCCGGTAGCCTGATCAGAACCCCAAGCGTAAGCGAGCGGGCCGAAAGGCCCACGGCCTATCCGCGAAGTCCCCGCGCTGACACTTCGGGCTCTGATCCGAGCCCCGAGCGCAAGCGAGCGGGTCATCTACCGTACGGTCGGTCCACGAACAGCCCGCACAAGCGCGATCGAGGCTCGGATCAACGCCGCCCAAACCGTCACGGGCCCGGCGGCGCACGAACCACAGACGCCCCGAGGGGTATCAGCGGATCGGCCCAGGCCAGAGCGCAGCGGCACCAGCCACGAAGCGCTGGGGCTACTCTGACAAGTTCGCCTGTCGCGTCAA
>CAYYPB010000526.1:0-2178 GCA_964473405.1 uncultured Planctomycetaceae bacterium | reverse complement strand
GGGGCCCAGCCGCTGCCCGCCCCGGGGCCTGACGACACGGTGCGCGAGGAGGCATTTCGGCTGGCCGACGGACCGACAACGGGCCTCGTCCTGTCGCGCGACGGCCTGATCATCACGAGCAGCGTCAACTTCGCGCGCGACCCGACGATCATCACCGTCAAGCTGGCCGACGGGCGGCGGCATGTCGCAGCCTTGCTCGCACGCGACCACATCCGGCGGCTGGCGCTGCTCAAGGTGGACGCGATCGACTTGAAGCCGCCGACATGGGCACCGGCATCCGAGTGGCAAGTCGGCCAATACGCACTGGCCTGCGGTCGCGGTCTCGGTGGCGAGCGGCCTTCGATCTCGATGGGCATCATCAGTGCGTTGGGACGCCGAAACGGCAACGCCGTCCAGACCGATGCCAAGGTCTCGCCCGTCAACTACGGCGGGCCGTTGATCGATATCGAAGGGCGCGTCATCGGCGTGCTCGTCCCGATGGCCGGGTCCGGCGGGGCCCTCGTCGGTGCGGAGTGGTACGACAGCGGCATCGGCTTTGCAATCGGCAAGGAGAAGATCGACTTCGTGCTCGATCGCCTCGTCGCCGGTCGGTCGATCGACCAGGGTAAGATCGGCGTCGTCCTCGTGCCCGATGAACCCAGCCTGATCCCGCTGCTAGACAAGCTCTTTCCATCGGCCAAAGGCGTGAAGATTGGAACGGTCGCCCCGAAGTCGCCGGCCTCGAAGGCGAAGCTGCGCGAGGGCGACAAGATTCTCGCGATCGACGGCGTGCCCACGGGCGATCTGATGGCGATCAAGCGTCGCCTCAGCGACCGCGCGGCCGGCGAACACATCACGCTGACGATCGAGCGGCAATGGCGCACGTTCGACGTCGTGATCAAGCTCGTCGCGCCCAGCGAGATCGGCAAGGTCGAGGATAGTGTCGAGGATGAAGAGTCGGCGGAGGGCGAGTAGCTCACGCCGCGTTGCCTTGCCATGTCAACGGGCCACCCGCCTGCGGATATCATGGCGGCCGACGTCACCGCCTCATGGGTGGCCCATGTCCTTTGGACATGGGGGAGGCGATGATGCCTGAGCAACACGGCCAGATCATCGACTCCCCCACCTCCAGAGGAGGTGGGCCACCCGCCCAGAGGAGCAGAAGGAGTAGCGCATCCCGCGCATCACTTCCGCTTGGCGAAAGCCCTCGGCAGCGCGTCGATCAGATCGGTCGCCACGAGTGACACTTCTCCCAGCCCTGCCGCCGCGATGTCGCCCGCTCGACCGTGGAGATGCACGCCGAGTACCGACGCGTCGAACCGTGAGAGACCTTGGCCGATCAAGGCGGCGATGATGCCGGTGAGAACGTCACCGCTGCCGCCGGTGGCCATGCCGGGGTTGCCCGTCTTGTTGATGTAGAGTCGATGCCCGTCGGTCACGATCGTCCCGGCGCCCTTGAGTACAACGACCGTGCCGTCGGCTACGTCGCCAGACATCTGTCGGGCCAACTCCGTCGCGACGCGATGGCGATCACGCTGGACATCGGCTGCGCTCGTCGAACACAGCCGGGCCATCTCCCCAGCGTGCGGCGTGAGGACCGCGCTGCCCAACCTCTTCCCGCCGTTGAAACCCGCGTGATCAGGAGGCGTCGCCGCCAGTGCGTTCAGTGCATCCGCGTCGAGAACGACCGGCACCCCCTGCCGACTGAACGCCGCGACGAGCTTGCCCCATGCGTTGTTGAACGTCGCACCGCCAGTGCCCAGGCCAGGCCCGGCCGCAACGACCGTGGGCAATCCCTTCGCATCGAGCAACCCGAGCGATTCGAGTCTCGCCAGGCCCTTGCGCGGATCGATCATCCCTCGCGCGTTTTCCGGTAGCGGGATCGAGGTTCCGCAAGGGCAGAGGCCCGCGACGGCAAGTTGGATCGACGCGGGGCATGCTACCGTGACGAGACCCGCCCCACTCCGCAACGCGGCGTTGGCCACGAGTGCCGGCGCGCCGATCATTCCACGCGAGCCACCGATCACGAGAACGCGGCCGAAGGCGCCCTTGTGGGCGGACCGGTCGCGAGCCGGAAGATTGGGTACGGATGTCACGGAACGAATCGAACGAACTCTGCCGGCCAAGTTGGGACGTTGTTTCGCCATGAGCGTTCTTCGGACCGCCGCTACCATCGGCGGCTTTGTGATCGAGCGCCGA
>CAYYPB010000525.1:0-2188 GCA_964473405.1 uncultured Planctomycetaceae bacterium | reverse complement strand
GGGCGGCCATTGCCCTTTGGCTTGCCGTTCGACCGCACCGGCTCGACGGCCTCGGGCGCCGTTTTCTCTTCGACCGTCGGCTGCACCTCCGGAACCGCGTCCGTCGCCGACTCGACCGTCTTCATGAACCGCTTCATCGCGCTCTCGCCCATGAAGATCCGATCCTCGGTCCCGTCCAGGACACCGGTAAACATCGACTTCTTGAAGGACAAGATTTTCAGCATCCCGTGTTCGATCGTCCCCTCGGAAACGAAGTTGACTACGCGGACGGGTCGCTCCTGCCCGAGCCGGTGGACGCGGCCGATCCGCTGCTCGAGGACGGCGGGGTTCCACGGCAGGTCCATGTTGATCACGCACGAGGCCCGCTGGAGGTTCAGGCCCACGCCGCCCGCGTCGGTCGAGAGAAACACGCGGCAGTCGGGATCGTCGCGAAGGGCGCGGATAAGATGCTTCCGCTGCTTGCCGGGCACGCCGCCGTGCAGGTGGACGTGTCCCCAATGCCTCGCGTCCAGCATCTCGGCGACGAGTTCGTTCATGCGGACCCATTGGCTGAAGATCACGATCTTGGCCTTCGGATCTTCGAAGATCTCATCGAGCAGTTTCGACAATTCGTCGACCTTGGTGCCGTGCCGGGTCTGCTTATCGATCAGATAGGTACTGTCGCAGGACATCCGCATGTATTGCAGGGCGATCCGCAGACGCAACTGGTCGGCCTCGGTGATGAACTTGTATCGCTGCCATTTTGCGACGATCCGCGCGACGGTCTCCTGGTTCTCGGCATGGTGAACCATCTGCTCGTCGGTCATAGGCACGAAGAACTGCTTGTCCAACCGAGGGGGCAATTGGCGAAGCACCTGCTCCTTGGTCCGCCGGATGAGAATCGGCGCCAACGTCTTGGTGATCTTGTTCAGGTTGCGATAGCCGATCACCTTGGATGAATCCTCCTCGCAGATTTCGTGCTCCGCCTTGTAGGCGAACAGCGGGCCGAGTCGATGCCGATCCACGAACTCGGTGATCGAATGCAGTTCCTCCAGCCGGTTTTCGAGCGGCGTGCCGGTCAGGACGATGGCGTATGGGGATTCGAGCTGTTTGACGGACTGAGCCGTGCGCGTCTGCCAGTTTTTGATGCGCTGGGCCTCGTCGAGAATGATCAGATCGGGTTGCCACGCGGCGATGGCGTCGAGATCGCGATGGATGACCTCGTAGTTGACGATCTTGAAGAATTCGTTGTCGGCGTACATCGCCTTACGCCGATGGGAGGGACCCTCGATGATCCGTACCGACCGCGTGGAAAATTTTTCGATCTCACTCGGCCACTGGTACTTCAACGAGGTCGGGCAGACGATCAGCACACGGGCGACCCCGCTGTCGCGGGCCAGGATTTCCGCCGCGGCGATCGCCTGAATCGTTTTGCCCAGTCCCATATCGTCGGCGATGATCGACCGACCCGCCTTTGCCGCGAACAACGCCCCCTCACGCTGGTAGGGATAGAGCGGAACCTTGAGCATGCGCCGCAGGGCATTCACGCCGGTCTTGCCCGCGTATCGCTTGTCCAGCCTTTTTTGACGATTGATGTCGTCGCGGATCCGCGCGATGAACACCATCACGTCTTCATAGATACGAATGTCTGATCGCACCTGCCGGGCCTTGTGAACGAAGGTGTCGAACTGTCCGATCGCCGCAAGCCGGAGCGTGCCGTCGGTCTTGAATGTGGAAGCGGCCAGCCGCCGCAGCGCGGGCGGGGCATCGACCCCCGGTGAGAAGACCACCTCGCGTCGCGTGCCATAGCGCAGATAGATTTCGGGATAGGGAGCGAGGTAGCCCTTGCGAAGCCTGGCAGCATACTTCCGGCGAAGACGGTCGAGCGTGAACTCGATGTGCTTGCACGTCCCCAGCGTGTTCACTTCGTAGTCGGGACAGGTGCAATAATTGACACCCGGCCCCTCGCCCCGAACGACAACGCGATAGGATCCGCCACTGTCGGGATTGGTGACCGCGAATTCCGAAAAGATCCGGTTGATCCCGAGATTGACTAACTTGAAGGGCTGGTCAGGCCCGAACTGTCGGCGTAGCCCGATCTGCCAGTCCTTCAGGCTCAACTCAGCGGGTTTGTGCAGGCGGGAGAGTTTCGTTTTTTTCCGTGAGCGCTTCTTCGTGGCGACGGCCATGATGCGTCCTCCTGACAAGA
>CAYYPB010000524.1:0-2199 GCA_964473405.1 uncultured Planctomycetaceae bacterium | reverse complement strand
CCCGACCGGGGAGCGGCGAACCCCCGGCCCTCCGCGGCGGCGGGGCCGAGGGCCCGCGGGGTGGGTTGTTTCAACCGCCCGCCCCGCCCCCCGCCGTACTCGATGAGGCCGTCAAGAGCCGCTGCGACGCCGTGCTGTCCTATCACCCCACGATCTTTCGGGCAGTCAAACGCCTCGTGCCGAACCGCTCCGACCAGGAGGGGCTCGCGGCCGAGGCCCTCTCCCGGCGCATCGCAGTCTACTCCCCGCACACGGCCCTCGATGCCGCGCCGGGCGGAACCAACGAAACGCTCGCGACGCTGGCCGGCCTCGTCGATTGCATCCCGTTCGGGGCATCGGCGGGTTCCACGCCCCAGTGCAAGCTTGTCGTCTTCGTGCCCGAGGCGCACGCCGATCGTCTCGCCCAGGCCGTCTTCGATGCCGGCGCCGGCGGCATCGGTGACTACCAGAAGTGCAGCTACCGCCTGCAAGGCCAAGGTACTTTCCTGGCCACCGAAGGCACACATCCCGTCGTCGGCAGCAAGGGTAGGCTCGAACGTGTGGACGAAGTTCGCCTGGAGATCGTCTTCCCGCAAACCCGCCTCGCCGACGTGACGGCGGCCGTTCGTCAGGCCCATCCCTACGAGGAACCCGCCCTCGACGTCTATCCTCTCGTCGCACAACCGAACGCCGATTCGGGCCAGGGACGCATCGGTCGGTTCACCAAGCCCGTGACCCTGGAGACCCTGGCGGCAACCCTCCAGAAGAAGACCGGCGCCAAGAATGTCGCCACCGTCGGCAGGGCGGGCGGCAAGCTCCGACGCGGGTTCGTCTGTGTCGGAGCGGCCGGTTCACTACCGTTCGAAATGCCCCCAACCCCTTGCGGCCCGGGCGACGTTATTCTGACGGGCGAGATTCGTCATCACGACGCCCTGCGATACGAACGGTCCGGAGCCGCCGCGATTGCCCTGGGTCACTGGGCCAGCGAACGGCCCGTACTCAAGCCGCTTGCAAGTCGATTGAAGCGACTGCTGCCCGGCGCGATGATCGTACTCTCTCGCAAAGACCGAGACCCGTTCGACGCCGTGTGATCAGGTACCGGGCCAGCGCGAAGAGCCGCGGGCTTCAGCCCGCGCGGCCTTGACTGTGGAGTGTGCCACCGATGGCCTGGTCTTGTTGGATTGTCCCATTGTTCGAGAATCAGATATGAAACGCCACGCACACACGAGTCTCGCGATGACAGTCGTATTGTCGCTCGCACTATTGCCCGTCGGCTGCCGTCAGGGCGCTGCGGATGAATCCCTCTCCGTCCGCGACAAACTGGGAAAGGGCGATTCGCCCACGGCCGATGGCGCGGAGCAACAGGTCCAGGCCTCCAAGGCGACACCTGCTCGCGCGATCGCCATCGTCAACGGCAGACCCATCGAGCGGAAGGCCCTCCTCCGAACCCTCGTCGCGGCCCGCGGCCTGCCGATGCTCCAGCAGATGATCCTGCGAGAGTTGGCCCAGGCCGAGGCACAGCGTCTCGGCAAGACCGTCTCGCGAGCGGACATCGACCACGAGTATGACATCACGCTGCAGGCCGCGCACCTCAACGGCAAGGATGTCGAAGCCCTGACGCCGGCCCGACGCGAGCAGCTCATCGAGGAATGGACCCGGACGCGCGGCGTCTCTCGCGAAGAGCTGGCCATTGCGATGGAGCGGCAGGCCCATCTTCGCGCCATCGTGGGCGATCAGATCGAGATCGCCGAGGCGATGTTGCAGGCGGAGTTCCAACGCAAGCATGGCGAGAAGGTCGAAGTGCGTCACATCCAACTCGCCGCCAAACGTGTCTATCCGCAGATCACCCAGCGCCTGGCCCGGGGCGATCCATTCAAAGACCTCGTCGCGGAGTACAGTCAAAACGCCCTGTCCCGCGAGCGGCAAGGCCTGCTGCCCGCCTTCTCTGCAGAGGATCCCAGCGTGCCCGCGATCTTCGCCAAGGTGGCCTTTCAGTTGACGCCGGGCGATGTCTCGAACCCGATCGAGGCCGAGGGCTCCTACCACGTCCTGAAGCTCGAACGGAGGATCCCTGCCGAGGACGTCGCGTTCGATGCCGTCAAGCCGAAGCTGAGAAGAGATCTCAAAGCGAAACGCGTCGCCGAGCAGATGGAGCAGATCGGGCGTCGGCTGCTACTCGGCGCCCAGATAGAGACCCGCCACCGCGTGCGGTGGTGGCGG
>CAYYPB010000523.1:0-2199 GCA_964473405.1 uncultured Planctomycetaceae bacterium | reverse complement strand
CCGCACATCCGCGCGGCTTCGTAGCCCTGTTCGAGGGTGAGGTCAGCACCGACCTTGCCCACGTAGCGGATCTCTCCGTTCCACAGCGTGACCTGCCCGGAGATGAATACCAGGTTGCCGGCGACCACGTAGGGCATGTAGTTGGATACCGGAGCGGGGGCATCCGGAAGCTCGATTCCGAGTTCGGCCAGACGTGTTTCGATGACTCCCGACATCAGACTGCCTCCTGTTTGGTTCGCCGTCGTCCGCGATCGGCCGGGCAAGCCTAGCGGCCGATTCGCACAGGGGTCAATTCAAGAAAAACAATCGACTGTTCCGATATTCCGAATGGAGTTCCGGTGTGTCCGGGCACACCATAGGTCTTCGCCGCGCGCGTCGGCGGGCCGGTGCGACGGGGCATGAATGACGCCAACTCACCAGGAGAGCTGCGATGGCCGATCTGAGTACCGAGTTCTGCGGTCTGAATTTCAAGAACCCGATCGTCGTGGCGTCAGCCGAACCGGGGAACAGCGTCGACAACATGAAAAAATGCGTCGACCACGGGGCCGGCGGCATCATCATCAAGACCGTCGGTGACATCCCCGGGATGCGCACCCTGACCAAGCACTCGAAGTACGCGATCCTGAACGACCGCGGCGAACCAATCCGCGGCAAGGTCAATCGCAACTTCTTCTTCTACAGCCGCTCGGGCTACGTCAGCGAGGACTATCGCGACTGGATCCCGATCCTCGCCGACAGCCAGGCCTACGCCCAGGCCAGCGGCTGCCACATCATCGGCAACATCGCCTCCAACACCATCGCGGGGTGGGTGATGCTGGCGAAGATGATGGAGGATTGCGGCCTGCCGCTGATCGAACTGAACTACCAGTGCCCCCATCCGACCGATATCGAGGGCCCGACCGAGGGGGTGTGGATTGCCCAGGACCCGCGGGTCACCGCGGAACTGACCGAGCGCATCCGCGAGGCAATCGATATCCCGGTGATGGTGAAACTCACCCCCGAGACCCACAACCTGACCGCCATTGCCGCCGCCGCGCGCGACGCCGGCGCGGCCTCGGTCGCGGTCAACAGTCGCTTCGTCGGCTTCGCCGTGGACATCGACAATGCGCGCCCCTACCTCGACGGCATGGCCGGGATCGGCGGGCCGTGGATCAAGTACCTGACCCTGCGCTGGATCCACGATATCTACACCAAGGTCGGGATCCCGATGTCGGCTTCCAACGGCATCTTCAACGGCCGCGACGCGATCGAGTATTTCATGACCGGCGCCAACATCATGCAGGTGTGTTCGGTGCTGATGCTGAAGGGCATCGAGTACCTGCCGAAGATGGTCGACGGCATGGAAAAGTTTCTCGACGACCACGGTTATCCGGACCTGGCGTCGATCCACGGCATCGCCTCGCAGCGCGCCAAGGCTCCCGCCGAACTGATGGCCGCGCCGCCGGTGTACTCGCTGGTCGACCCGTCGAAGTGCAAGATTCCGCGCTGCGCGATCTGCACCAAGGTGTGTTTCTACGACGCGCTGACCGACGACGGCGAACGCATCATCGTCGACGTCGACAAGTGCATCGGCTGTGAACTGTGCCAGAACGTATGCGCGTTCGGCGCCATCACCATGACCCCGGACCGGGAACTGGCGATGAGTGCCTGAGCGCGATCGCCGAGGCTTCGGGCGAGCAGGTCGCATGGGCGCTCGTCCCCCGAATCGTCGGAATTCTTTACACTCTGGCTGATCGACTCGAATGTGAGTAACTCATTGTTTGCAAGGGAAAACATTCGAGTCTGACGGAGGGGTGTCGAGAATGCCTCGCAACCCCGCGCTTGATGGCGTCGGAATTCTTTACAGCCCCGCCTCGATGAACGGCGGTCGGGTTTGCGGTCGTTCGCTGCACGCTCTATAACCCGCTGAATATCCGATGATTGCCGTGTGCGAAGCCCGCTTTGGCATGGTTAGTGCCTGCCTGTCAATGACAGTCCATGCGCCAGGATCCGGCGCGAGTCGCAACGAGGATGATTGGATGCAGCGGGTATTGATGGTGGCGTTGTGTGCGGGGGTGCTCACGCTGGGGGTGGCGGGGTCGGCGAATGCGAGCCTGATCTCACGACTCGGCGGGCTGGCCTACTACGACGACGCGCTCGACATCACCCCGCTGGGCGACACCAACGCGGGGGGCCGGCCCGCGCTCTTCGAGTCCGCCT
>CAYYPB010000522.1:0-2206 GCA_964473405.1 uncultured Planctomycetaceae bacterium | reverse complement strand
CCGACCCGAGCCCCAAGCGCTAGCGCGGGGTTGGGCCCTCGGCGAAGGCACGAAGACCCGTCGCTCACGCTCTGGGCTCTGTTCAGACGCCAACCGCCAAGCCGTCGCCCGGCACCTTACCAATGGACGGCCAAGGCAACAAATGATTCAATGGGTCCGTGCCCGATCCGCCCCCCAAACCGCCGCGTCGCATCCTGCTGCTGTCATACTGGTATCCGCCTGCCATCGGTGCCGCTGCGGAGCGCGTCCACGGCTTCGCCCGGCACCTCGCCGAACTCGACTGGCAGGTCCACGTCCTTACGGCCGAGCGGGCGTCCCCCATCAACACGCCCGGCGTCACCGTCCACACGGTCCCCGATCCCCTCGCGGTCAGGGGTCAGTCATTCGCCGACTACGACCCCCGGCAACAGCCGTCCAAGGTCAAGTCCTTCCTGAAGCGGTTCGTCTTCCCGGATCGTTTCGCGCGCTGGCGCAAGACCGCGGCCGAGAGAGGTCGGCAACTCGTTCGCGAGACACCATACGATGTGATCTTCGCCTCGTTCCCACCGGCCAGTGTGGTGCAACTGGCGCTGGACCTCTCCGATGAATCGGACGCCAAACTCGTCCTCGACTTTCGCGACCGCTGGCTCGGCCCCGGCGGATACGAGCCCACGTCCAAGAAGTCCCTCGCCTTGCACCTGGCGCTCGAACGCGAGGCCGCTCGCAAGGCTGATTTGGTCGTCACCGTCTCCAAGGCGATGGCCGAGGCCGTGGCCGATGAGCAAGGGCTGGACGCCGAAAAGTCATTCGTCGTGCCGAACGGCTACTCCGCGCCGAACGATTCGGCCGGCGCGGCGGCTCAGCCCCAAGAGCCGAGCTCTGACGCCGAGCCGGACACGACCCCGCCCGCTCGCACAGGCATCGCGATCTCACACGTCGGCACGCTCATCGCCCGCAACCGGCCGGACCTGCTCTTCGAGTCGCTCGCGGCGATCAAAGGCAACGCATCGCTGGGCGGCGTGACGTTCCGATTCGTCGGCAACCTCTCGAGGGGCTATCTCGTCGCAGCAGGCCTCTCGCCCCTCGTGCAAACCACCGGGATTCTCCCTCGCGGCGAGGCCCGACGCGCCATGCGCGATGCCGATGGGCTGCTGCTATTGACTGGCACCTACGTCGGCCAGTGGGGACACAACGCCAAGCTCTTCGAGTACATCCAGAGCGGCCGGCCTGTCCTTTGCCTGGAAGAAGAGCCCGGCAGCAACGATCGCAAACTGCTCGAACGGTTCATCTCCGATCGCGCGTTCTTCGCCCCGGTGGATGATCCGGAGGCGATCGCCGAGGCACTGACTTCGCTGAAAGCCTACATCGCCGGCCGATCAGGCCCAGCACTCGAGTTGGACCCGGCCTTCCGCGAGTTCAGCCGCGCCGCCCAAACCGCCCAACTGGCCGAGCGACTGGAGGCCTTGTTGTCCGACCCGGCAATCCCCCAGGATCATCCCCGCCAATGATGCCAGTGGTTCACGCATGGGCTTGCCGTTTGGCGCACCAAGAACGCAAGCTTACCGCCCCGCGTACATCGCCTCGTAGTACTTCTGATAAGCCCCCGACGTGACGTGATCCAACCATGTCTCGTTCGCAAGATACCAATCGATCGTCCGCCGCAACCCCGTCTCGAAATCCAGCGTCGGCTCCCAGCCCAACTCATCGCGAATTCGGCTGGCGTCGATGGCGTACCGCAGGTCGTGGCCGGGCCGATCCTTGACGAAGGCGATCAGGCTCTCGGGCTTGTCCAGGTGTCGCAGGATGGTCTTGACCACATCGATGTTGGTCTTCTCGCAGTTGCCGCCGATGTTGTACACCCGGCCCGCTTGTCCCCGCGTCAGGACGGCCCAAATCGCCCGACAGTGGTCCTCGACGTACAACCAGTCGCGAACGTTCAGCCCGTCGCCATAGACCGGCAGCGGCTTGTCCTGCCTTGCGTTGTGGATCATCAACGGGATCATCTTCTCGGGAAACTGAAACGGCCCGTAGTTGTTTGAGCAGCGGGTCGTCAGCACGTCCAGGCCGTACGTCGTGCCAAAGGCCGAGACGAGATGGTCGGCGGCGGCCTTGGACGCGCTATAGGGCGAGTGCGGATCGAGCGGCGGCGTCTCGGTGCACAGCCCCGTCGCGCCGAGCGAGCCGTAGACCTCATCGGTGCCGACTTCAAGGAACCGCAGACCTGTGA